>CACDER010000026.1 GCA_902551855.1 uncultured Cryomorphaceae bacterium
TGAAATCAGAAAGTTAATTAGAGATTTAGGTAAAGAAAAAACTGTAATTCTTAGTACACATATATTACCTGAAGTTGAAGCTACATGTGATAGAATTTTAATTATAAATAAGGGTAAAATTGTAGCTGACGGTTCAGCTGACTCACTCAGAAAACAAGCTAAAGGTCAAGAAATTATTAAAGCTTGTATTGAAGATGGTGAACCAACTAAAATTTTATTAGCACTTAATGAATTAACTACTGTGTTGAAAGCTGATTTTTCTGGAAGAGATAAAACAATCTTTGAAATTCACAGTCAACCTAATCAATCTTCAAAAAGAGAAATTTTCAATCTTTGTGTAAAAAATAAATGGGTATTAACACAATTAACAACCTCTGAAACAAAGTTAGAAGACATATTTAGAAATTTAACACTTAATTAAAAATGAAATCAATTTGGATAATTGCAAAAAGAGAATTAAAAGTTTTTTTTGATTCACTAATTGCATATGTTATGTTAGTATTATTTCTTGGTTTTAGTGGATTTTTTACCTGGCTTTATGGAAATGATATATTTTTAATTGGTCAAGCAAGTTTGAGAACTTTTTTTGGTGTTGCTTCATGGACACTATTTTTCTTCATCCCAGCAATTACGATGAAAATGATAGCTGAAGAAAAAAATGCAGGTACTCTGGAATTAGTTCTGACTAAATCAATTTCTGATAGACAGCTAGTTTATGGTAAATTTTTAGCCTCTGTTCTCCTTGTTTCAATTGCCTTACTTTCGACATTACCTTACATTATTACACTCTCAAGTATTGGTAATTTGGATAATGGTGGTACAATATGTGGTTATTTAAGCTTAATTCTTATGACTTGTGCTTACAGTGCTATTGGTATATATTCAAGTAGTATTACTAATAATCAAATAGTTGCTTTCATGACCGCATTATTTATTAGCTTGTTTTTCCACATCATTTTTGATGTTTTAGCAGTTAATTTTACTGGTTTTTTAGGACAAATTTTTGATTCTTTAAGTTTACAATCTCACTATGATTCAATATCCAGAGGAGTAGTGGATTCAAAAGATTTAGTATATTTCATTTCACTCACAATACTTGGTCTATTTTTAGCTGAAACTTCTTTATCAAACCGACATAAATAATTATATTATGAAGAAATTAAATACAAGTATTATATTATTTATTGCAATAATCGTATTTGCAAATCTTGTTTCAGAGCAATATTATTTTAGAATTGATTTAACTGAAGATAAGCAATATTCTTTAAGTAACGCTACAAAAAATATACTCAAAGACTTGGTTGAGCCTGTAACTGTTAAAGCATATTTTTCTGCAAATTTACCACCAAATGTAGCACAAGCAAGAAAAGATTTAGAGGAATATTTAGTTGAATATTCTCGACTCTCAGATAACAATTTAGTCTATAAATTCATTGATCCAAATAAAGATGAAGAAACTGAGATGAAAGCAATGCAAGCAGGTATTCGTCCTGTTATGATAAATGTTAGAGAAAAAGATCAAATGAAACAACAGAAAGCATATTTGGGTGCTATAATTGAAGTTGGTGATCAAAAAGAAGTTATTCCTTTTATTGAGCCTGGCTCTGCTCTTGAATATGCACTTTCGTCCTCAATAAAAAAAATAACAAATACTAATAAACCTAAAATTGGTTTAATTCAAGGACATGGTGAACCTTCTATTTCTGACATCCAAGAGGTCGCATATGCACTCAATATATTGTATGATTTTATTCCTTTCACATTAAATGATACCTCTAAAGTACCAGACGATTTTACAACCCTTGCATTAATTGCTCCAACTGATAGTTTTTCAACTAGATCATTAACTAATTTGGATAATTTTTTAAATAGAGGTGGTAACTTATTTATGGCTTTAAATATGGTTGAGGGTGACTTTTCAACTGCACAAGGTTCTGCTGTTACAACAGGAATCGAAGCTTGGTTAAGTAAGAAAGGAATTAATTTGAAAACAGATTTTGTTATTGATTCTAAATGCGGAACCGTTTCAGTTCAACAACAACAAGGAATTTTTAGATATAATACCAATATTTCATTTCCATACTTACCAATTATAAGTAAATTTTCTGATCATCCTATAACAAAAGGTTTAGAAGCTGTTATTATGAAGTTTGCAAGCTCTATTGACTTTAATAGTTCAGATACGTTAACTAGTTTTACTCCTTTAGCTTTTTCATCTGAACAATCAGGTTCTATCAATGCACCTTTATTTTTTGATGTTCAAAAGGATTGGACCTCGTCAGATATGCCATTAAAAAATATTATTGTTGCGGGTGTTTTAGAAAAAAAACTAGAAGAGCAAAGTTTATACAAAATATGTGTAGTTAGTGATGGAGACTTTCCAGTTGGAGGTTCTGGTAACCAACAACAAAGACTACAGCCAGATAATGTCAGTTTGATGGTAAATTCTATTGATTGGATGAGTGATGATACTGGCTTAATTGACCTTCGAACTAAAGGTATTACTTACAGGCCAATTGATGAAATTGCAGATGGAAAAAAACAATTCTTAAAGTATTTGAATTTTCTTCTTCCAATTTTGTTAATTATCATTTATGGGGTTATTAGAATGCAGTCAAATAGAGTTAAGAGAATTAAAATAATGGAGGAAAATTATGAATAATAAAGTTTTACTTTCAGTACTTGGATTACTGGTACTGATATTTGTATCTACAAATTTTTTCAAAAAAAATAATTCAAAAGTTATATTACAAACTGATTTAATATCAATTGACTCTTTAAAAGTCAATCAAATAGATATTTTTAATCAAAACTCTGACACTTTAAGTATAATTAATGACAATGATACTTGGTTTGTAAAAAATAATATTATTAAAACTAATGCCAAATTATCTGAAATAAGTAGAATTCTAGATGAATTGTCTAAAATTAAGATTGAGAGATTAATAAGCAAGTCAGAAGATAGTTGGGACAATTATCAGCTCTCAGATTCGCTAGCGACAAAATTAGTAATTTTTCAAGGTAGTAAGAAATTAGATTTGTATTTAGGAAAGATTAATTATAGTGCTCCTGAGGGTAATAATCAATTTAATCAACAACAAAACTTCATAGTTAAGACAAATGTGAGAGTAAATGACGATCCCAGAGTATATTTGATTGATGGCTTTTTGGGAATGACATTTAATAGAGATATAAATGCTTTTAGAAGTAATGAATTTATTTCTTTTGATAAAAGTATGATAAGAGAACTAAAATTTAATACATCTAATGATAGTAGTTTTGTATTATCTAAATCTGATACAATATGGAAATTTGGAGAAATAATAGTTGATCAATCAAAAATTGATAATTATCTTAATGAATTATCAAATACTATTATAACTAACTTTGATGATGAGTTTGAAGTTACGAATGAAGTTTCTTCATCTTTAAGAATTATAGGTGATAATATGATTGATTTACAAGTATTAGCTTATATAAAAGATGAGAAATATATATTAGAATCATCATTAAATAAAAATTCATTTAATTCTCTAACTTTTGATGAATACGAAAAAGTTTTTATAAATCTTGAAGATCTTTTTTAAAATTTTATCAGAAACCAGATACCAAAAATAACTGTAAGATAACCAAGCGTTAATGGGTATAAAATAAATAACCACAATAAAGATTTTAAATTAGTATTTTTAATCTTTTTTAATGGATTTTTAAAAAATTCCGGACCAAATTCGTACCATGTTAAAAGTTTTAACTTTTGTGCCAGTAAATTTAGAATTATTGCAATAATTAGAATAAATAGTCCAATACAATAATGGTGAAGTAAGTTATTTAATACCATACCTTTAATTTTAGAATAAATATATTAATTAATTAATTCAATAAATGTTAATATTTTGTTATGATTCATTAAAGATTGTTTTTAGTATGTTTATTAAAGTAATTTTGTAATGTAATATATCGTTGTTCCCTTAAGGGGGAGGGAACTAATTCAAAAGCCACTCAACTGAGTGGCTTTTTCTATAATAATTATTCAAATCTCCTAATAGGTCTAACTCTATATTCAGAATATTTGGATGCCCATGTTGAGCTTCCAACTCCAGTTACAACTCTCACGTGACTTGAATTATACTCAGTTGAACTTACATAAGTAAATGAATTATCAAATCCATAAATTGGATCTAAATTATCATTTAGATTAAGTTTATTGATTAATTCCTCTAATTCTTCAATTGATGGCACATACCAGTCATCATAACCATTACTAATAAGCGTATCTGTAAAGAATACAGCAGACATTGTATCATCATTACAAAAATATAAAAAATCTTGACTATTATTAAATCCACCAAATATTTGAGAGGATTGAGCTCCAGGAATATCAGTCACTTTACAATCTGTTTTTGAATATCTGTATAAATTTTCAAAGATTTCTTGAGAAGCGACTAGACCTCCTCCATTTTCATCTAAATAGAAGATATAACCTCCTTCGTGAAAATCTCCAATTTGTAATTCGCTGCTACATTCTTGATTTTCTCCTGCAAAAAGACATGAATTATCGTCATTGGTAGCATTTTCATTATAGTTACAAGCGTTAGCATCTGTACATCCATTAACAATTGTATTGAAAGTTTTTCTCACTGGACGAATATGAGCTTGTGTATTTTTTGAACCATGTGAATTAGCTCCACTACTTATGTTAAAAGAGTATGCTCTTGTTGGATCATACTCGTTAGAAGTCCAATAGTTATAATTATCAAAACTATATTCTGAATAATTATCTTTATAAAGTTCATATATTAATTGCATTTCATCATTTGATGGAACATACCAATCATCATAACCATTATAAATTAGTGTATCAGTTAATTTAAAAATTGATGAAAGAGTTTCATTAAAACAACCACTATTTAGAACATCATTTTGATTAATTAAACCGAATGAACTTTCCGATCCAGGAACTTCAGTTGACCTGCATCCATAATCCCAACTAGCAGTATTACTTATATCATAAGGAGCTACAATTAAAACTTCTCCACTATTTTCAATTTTAACCACGTAACCTCCTTGATAATATTCACCTATATTAATACCATTATTAATACAATTATCAACATTTCCATTTTCCGTTGTGAAGCATGAACCATCATCTAGAGTTGCAATAGAACTATAGTTACATGCAGTAGAGTCTGTGCAACCTTCAGTAAATACAGTATATTTCCTTATTGGTCTAAATCTTTTATCATATGATTTGGTACCATGAGTCATTCCACCAAGATTATTTATAATGTATGCTCTAGAAGGATCATATTCACTGGAAGTCCAATAATTAGTATTTTCAAATCCAAAAATATTATCAAGTGGAGATGAAAGACCTATATTATTATGCATTGTTCTCATTTCTTCACCAGATGGGACAAACCAATCATCAAATCCATTAATAACTAATGTGTCAGTCAAGTAAAAAATATTTGTTGAATCATTACAGACTCTTAGAACATCTTGAGTATTTATGAAACCATAATCAGACTCAGATCCAATAATATCAAAAGTACAACCCCAGTTATCATAATAGTCACTTGGGGATGCAATTAAAATTTCAGATTCATTTTCACTGATTTCAAAAATGTATCCACCCTCAAAGAAATCACCAATTGAATATTGAGGTTCCTCCTGACAAATATTTTGAGTATATAAACAATTATTATTATCTACAGTAGCATTTAAATTATAATTACATGCATTTGAATCCATACATCCTAATATTAGTCCAGAAGAAGTTTTTCTAACAGGACGAACATATAAATCAGAAGGTTTAGATGAGTATGAATTACTACCTGTTGTCATATTGAAATTATATGCTCTTGTTGGATCATATTCGTTAGAAGTCCAATAAATCCAGTTGTCAAAACTATTTTCTGTGTAATTATCTTTAAAAAGTTCATATATTAACTGCATTTCTTTATTTGATGGTACATACCAATCACTATAGCCATTGATTTGAGAAGTATCCACATAATTAAAAATATTATTAGTTTCAGAACAATTATTAATAAAGTCAGAAGTGTTTATGAAACCTGATTCTGTTTCAGCTCCTGTAATTTCATAACTATTACAACCCCAGTCAAATGGACTATTAAGATCATAATTAGATGCAATTAAGTATTCACTTCCATCATCACTAATTTCAACTATATATCCACCTTCAAAGTAGTCACCAATTTTAGGATTTAAATTAGAACATGAATTAGGACTTTGATCTTGAGAATATTCACATGTTCCATTATCAATATTTGCATTAGCATTAAAATTGCAAGCATTAGAGTCAGTACAACCATATTTATTACTTTCTTTTCTCATCAGTCTTAAAAAATGACTTGTTGTATTTTTAGTTGTATATGAGCTAGATATGTTAAAAGGATTTACACGATAAAAATTTGTAGAGTTATATTCTGAAGAGGTTAAATAAACTGAATTTTCAAATCCTGAAACATTTCCATTAACTATTAAACTATTCATTTTCAACATTTCATCTTTTGATGGAACATACCAATCATTTTTTCCATTGATTTCAAATGTATCAGCATAATAGAATATATTATCAGTTTCAATACAATCTCTAAGAAAATCTCTAGCATTTATCTTACCATATTCAGACTCTGCTCCTGCAATTTCAGTTCCGTAACATCCCCATTTCATCCCCATTACATTTGTTGGAGCAGCAATAAGAATATCTCCATTTTCATTTATGTCAAAAATATATCCTCCTTCATAATAATCTCCAACTTCAGGAAGTTCAGTCGAGCAATTATTCAGGTTATCTGAGTAATAACAAGAACCGTCATCTATTGTTGCATTAGAATTATAATTACAAGCCAAATCATCAATACAACCATTAACATTTAAAATACTTTTTCTTATTGGTCTAAAAGATTCATTATTGTATTTATCAGAATGTGTTGATGAAAAATTACTATTTCCAAAATGAAAGTAATACGCACGCGTTGAACTATACTCATTTGAAGTCCACATTCGTCTATCATCAAATGAAGAAGGAGTGTAGAGGTTACTACCATATCTGCCAGCTCCAATATTATTATAAATCAATTTCACTTCTTCTAAAGAAGGAATATACCAATCATTATAACCTTCAACAAATAATGAGTCAACTAATGAAAATACTGTATTTGATTCAGAATTACAATTAGAATCATTTAATATATTATTTGTATTGATAAAACCATTAGTTGTCTCTGCACCATTTACTTCAGTATTACTACATCCATCGCTGTTAGCCCATGGACCACCTGGATAATCGTACGCAAGAGCAATTAATACTTCAGAACTACTTTCATTAATATCAAAAATAATTCCACCTTGATAATAATCACCAATATTTAAAGTTGTATTTGGGCAATCTCCTGAAGATGAGGAATAATAACATGATCCATTATCATGATCAGCATTACTATCGAAATTACAAGCTAATGCATCAGTACATCCAGCAATATAGAGGTAGTGTTTTCTGATAGGTCTAACTCTCATCACAGTGGTTTTATATGTACTATTTATGCTTCCATTATTCATAGATATTCTTAAGGCTTGACTGGAACTAGATTCAGAGGAAGTCCAATACCAATCATGATTAATACCAAATTCATCAACATTTCCTGTAAAATAATCTGATCCAGCACCAATATTTTCGTACATAGAATCCATTTCTAAAGATGATGGCAAATACCAGTCATTGTAACCATTAGAATTGAAAGTATCACAAGAATAAAAAGCAGATAAAGTGTCATCACAGTTCCTAAAGAAATCATTTGTATTTATAAAACCATTTCCATTTTCCGCTCCATTAATTTCTATTGAATTACAACCCCATTTGCTATTTCCAGTGATATCAGATTGAGCAGAAATTAGAATTTCAGAACCATCATTACTAATTTGAAATACATAACCACCTTCATAAAAATCTCCGATTTGAGGACCATTATAATTGTAGCTAATATTTTCATCACTTGGGCAATTTCCATCTGATGAAGCATAAAAACATGATTCATCATCTTTATTGGCGTTTTCATCATAATTACATGCTAGGTTGTCAGTACATCCAAGAGTAAAAAATATATGTTTTCTAATAGGCTTTGCATAAAGATTTGTGTTTTTATTTACTGCTGGTAGAGATGTTAATGTGTTGAAACTAACCCCACTTGCGTGAGCTGCATCCCATTCATTTGATGTAAAATAATATCCATCATATAATGACATATTTTCATCATCAGAAAAATTTCTTAGTAATAATTCTAATTCATTCTTAGAAGGTAAATACCAATCGTCAAATCCATTAGAATTTATAGAATCAATTGCATAAAATACGCTATTCCCATCGTCTGAACATTCATTTAAAAAGTTTTGTGAGTTTATATTTCCATTAAGTTCAGTTGAATGTCCTTGATTTGTTAAAGATGAAATATCCAGATTATAGCATCCCCATCTTCCGTATGGAGTAATAGTTGGATGAACAATTAGAGAGTAAGATTTATCATCACTAACATTGAAAACTATTCCTCCACCAAAATTATCTCCAACTTTTACATCATAATTACAATTATTACCTCCATTAGAATCATAATAACAAGAACCATCATCTAAAGTAGCATTAGTATTATAATTACATGCATTAGAATTTATACATCCATATTCATATAAATTTATTTTTCTAATAGGTCTAGATCTGTAAGAATATCTCTTTTGTTGAGCCCCTACCGAGTTACTTCCAAATTTATACTTTGTTCCATGATTAACATCAATTTGATTCCAAGATGATGAAGTCCAATAATCAACATCTTCGAGTAAATTCAATAGACTTGTGTGAGAATTCATAATTTTCATTTCTCTTAGACTTGGAAGATACCAATCGTCATATCCTCCTTCAGTCATGGTATCAATGGTGAAAAAATGAGATAGTGTATCATTATCATCATAGAATTTGTCCTCTGTACAATTATCTAAGAAATTTTCATTATTGATAGGACCATAGTCTCCGGCGTAAATTGCATATCCTTGACAACCCCAAATACCATTTAAAATGTCATTTTGAGAAGCAATTAGAGCTTCACCATTTTCATAAATATGGAATAATATTCCACCTTGAATATTTTCTCCAATATTTGGGATATCATTGCAATGTCCATTTGTATTTGCATAAAAACATGAGCCATCGTCAGTGTCAGCATTGGGATCATAATTACATGCATTAGAATTAATACAACCGGGATTAAATAATTTTTCTTTTCTTACAGATCTACTGTTATGCTTGAAATTTTTAGTTCCATTTGTGGTGTAAACACCTGATGTATTTTGATATGATAAAGTTGCGTGAGTATTACTAACATTATTAGAAGTCCAATAGTAACTTGAAGTTAGAGAGGTAATATTCTTAAATTTAGCATTATGAAGTCCTCCAAGATTTAAAAATAATAAATTCATTTCAGATGAAGAGGGTAGATACCAGTCACTATAACCACCTATTGAGACTGTGTCAGAATAATATATTACTGAATTAGATTCGTTACAATCATTTAATAACTGTTGGGAATTAAAACTGCCATCATCAGAAACTGCAGAAGATCCAAGATTTGTATTGTAACATCCCCACTCACTATAATTATTATCAAACTGAGCAGCAATTTTTAACTCAGAACCATCTTCACTAATATCATAAATTATTCCACCACCATAGAAATCTCCAATATTATAACTAGGAGCACATTGAGAATTTTCAGAATTATAGAGACATGAACCGTCGTCTTGAGTTACATTAGAGTTATAATTGCATGCATTGGAGTCTGAACATCCTTCAATAAAAACAAAATGTTTTCTGATAGGTCTGTAGTGATAAGATGATGATTTATGTGTAGTAGAAAGTGCTCCACTAGTTGAATTTAAATAATAGCCATAATCTTTACTTGATGAATTTGAAGTCCAATAAATATTATTTGGGATAAGATTGATATTTGGATTGATGAGAGAATTTTTGTAAAGTAGTTCCATTTCATAGTTTGATGGAACATACCAGTCTGTGTATCCATTTTTTGATAGGGTATCTGCATGAAAAAAAATATTCATTGTATCTCCAGCATTATAAAAGTAATTATTATTACAATTTTGTAAGAAAGCTTGTCCAAGTAAGTTTCCATCAGTTAGACCCCAATCTCCATATCCAGCATCATAATACATTCTTGTAGATTCAATGTATTCATTTCTACAACCCCACCTATAATGGTTGTCCATATCATCTGCAATCAAAACCTCAGATCCATCATCATTAATATGAAAAATATATCCACCTTCATAATAATCACCAATTGATAAGTTTGGTTCCTCAGGACAATCTCCATCAATCGCAAACTCACAAGACCCATCATCTTGATTTGCATTAGAATTGAAATTACAGGCATTAGAATTAGTGCACCCAAATTCAGCAATTACGACTTTTCTTACAGATCTACTTCTTAGATCAGATGTTCCTGTTGCATAAGAAGTTGTTAAATTAGTGGAATTTATAAAATAGGCTTGAGTAGATGAATGAAGAGATGAACTCCAATAATTGTCATCAGGATTAAAAGAAAATTTATCTCCAAAATTACTTGAGGGGCCAATATTTTTAAACATTTGTTTAATTTCATCAAATGATGGAATGTACCAATCACCATATCCTTCTGTATTCATTGTATCAGAGATATAAGCACTCGATAATGTATCATATCCATTTGAACAATTAAATGTTAGAATATCAGAGGTGTTTTCATACCCCATATTCAGTGATCTCCCTAGAAACTCAGTATTAGGAAGAGAATTGGCTCCTTCACTGCAAAATAAAGGCTGTCTGGCATTAGAAACTCTGTAGTTATCGGATAAATTTGCAATATATACAATAGAGTTATCATAATTTATATCAAAAACAATTCCTCCTTGAAAAATATCTCCAATCTTAGGAACAACTATACATTCAGATTCAACTGAAGAATATAAGCAAGAGTTATCATCTAAAGTTGCTTCTTGATTATAATTACAAGCATTGGAATCAGTACATCCAGATTCAAATATTTTTACTCTTCTAATGGGCCTCACTCTTAGGTTAGATGTTTTTTGAGTTTGCGGTATTGAACCTTCAGTCCAAGTATTCATATTTTTATAGGATCCATGGTTATGGTTAACTTCGTTTGATGTTCTGTAATTTGTTGATTCTAAATGGAATGTATCAGGTAAGTTAGAACCTTTACCAATATTATTAAACATTAATTCCATTTCATATGTTGAAGGTAAAAACCAGTCATTAAATCCATTGGAAACTAAGGTATCACATGAATAAAAAGCTGATAACGTATCGTTACAAAATTGGAAAAAATCATAATTATTTTGCAATCCACTATTTGATTCATTACCTCCAATATCTGTATTATTACATCCATGTTTATAATACCCAGGAAGATCTCTTTCAGCAGCTACTAATAATTCTGAACCATCTTCGCTAACATGAAAAATATATCCTCCAAAGTCAAATTTTCCTATTAAAGATCCACCAGATCCACCTGAATTTAGTTGTAGTTGAATGTTTTCTTGTTGCAAAGAAGAAACTGAATTTTGTAGATTTTGAAAATCTTGATTTGTAAATAAAATTGCCTCACAAAATTGAAAATTATTGACAGCTTCATTCATTTTTATTTGATAACCTTCTCCATAAGAAAGGCTATCCATGTTACTAAAATCAAAACTAGGCCAGTATGCAAATCCAAACTCATCTTTTACAAGAAAAACTTTATCTTTAATTGGAGAAAAAGCATCAATTGCATCTTGTTTTTCTGTACAGGTATATCCAAAGAAGCTCCATCCATTTTGGAAAGAAACTGTTCCATCACCATTTTGAGAAAAAACATTTAAATTAAATAGAAAAAGACTTAAAAAAAGTAAACTTAATTTTAAGGAGGAATAATATTTCATTGTAGAAAATTTAATTTATTATTTATCGTTATTTTATTATTTTGTCAACAGATCCATCATTATATAAGTATAATAGTGTTTCACCAACTTGTTGATTTTTTGGATCAACTTTTTGACCAAGCATATTTACAACAGTTATTAGTGTTTTAATATCGTTTGGATGAATTGGAATTACATCATTAACCCAATCAGGTACATCGGGAACTAAAGCAATTCGTTGATCGCCCACATCAGGAAAAGTATAATTGTTATATGCATTATACATTCTTATCTGATATCCTTGGCCAGGAGTTAGATTTTCTAGGCTACTAAATCCAAATTCAGGCCAGTAAACATTTGCGTAATTATCTTTAATTAAATGAAGATCATTTCCAAGTTCTTGAAGAGAAGCTGCCGTGTTCATTGGTTCTTTCAATGTATATCCAACCATATTCCATCCTTGGGCAAGATCAATATCAATAGGAGCTGAGTGATAATCAAAATTTTGTTGTAGATAGGAGCTGTCAGCTAATAAATTTAACTCATGAGTTAATGCTAAATTTAAAGAATCTCTGGTAAGATTTAATAGATTATCAGTACTTAAATAATTATTTGATAAAGAACTTGAATCCTCTTTTAAGCTATCAATATGATTTGAGAAAGCATAATCTTCAATTAAATCTTCATTTATAAATTCTGTAATTGTATCTTGATAACTAGAATTTATTAAAGAAATTTGGGATTGATATGCAAATTCTAAATTTGTACTATCTAATAAATAATTTTCTACTGTTAGATTTAAAATATCGCCGAGAGAGTCAAATGAAAAATTTGCAGCTGTTAAATTTTCACCATGAACTAAATTTATAGAATCCATAGTATTATTATGTGTTAAATTAATTTGATTAATTTGATTCTCATAATCTTGAACAACATTTTGATATTCGTTTAGCATATTAGAAATTTGATTTTGAAGTCCAACAATTGTTGAATTATTACTAGCATTTAAATTTTGAACATAAGAATTAAAATATAAAATAGAATCGGCTAAATTTTGAGCCAGTAAAGTAGTATCTAGTTTAATGCTGTCCAATTTTAGCTCCATGGAATCAATTGTAACTTGAAGATTCTGCTCGATGTAGACTAAAGTATCTTGAAGATCTTGGGTTAACTGAATAATGTTGTTATCAAGAGAATCAATAACGTCATTATTCATTGAGTCAACAAGATTCTCATAATATTGATGAACTAGGTTAAGTGAATCTGTTAAACTTGAATTTAGATTAAAATAGTTTTGGTTTGATGCAAGTTGCAAACTATCATATGAAGTCTGCATATTAAATATTGTGGTTTGACTATTGGTATTTAATTCATTGAAATCAATATTAAGGGTATCCAACTCGAGTTCTAATGAAGCTAGTGAATCTCCTTGGTCTGAATACAAAGAACTAAATAAAGTTGAACAAGTCCCATCATCTAATATTGCATTTGAATCATATTCCTGAAATGCAGGGTCAGTACATCCAAATTGAGGATCAACTAACCATGAATCTATAATATAGGCTGCATTAGTCATATAATTATTATTACCAGTAGAGTAGTAAGGATACAAGTATGTCTCCTCTAAAGTTGAATTATTTCTTGAAATCCAAACAACCTCATCACCTGAATTAAATCCATTTTGTGTTCCACTATATTCATCATCACCCCATAAAACAATAAGTTGATTTGTTGTATCAGTATCCCAAATTAACATTCCTCCACAGACAAGTGATCCATTTGTTTCATAAAATGCTCCCAAGTAATCCCCATTATTTAAATTAAGATTAGATGTATTAAGTGCAATTGTAGAATTATTACCTGTAACTGGTAAACCAGCTGGTGTAGATGGCCAGTTTCCGTCAAATGTTAAATATTCACAAGATCCATCATCAGTATTTGCATTTGTGTTAAAATTATATGCAACAGCATCAGTACATCCATTTACAATTTCAATACAGGAGCCATCATCAGTATTAGCATTAGAATTGAAGTTTGCTGAATTGGAATCAGTACAACCGTTTATAATATCTTCACAATTCCCATCTGATACTGTAGCATTGGGCTCATAATTATAAGCTGAATTATCCATACACCCGAGAATTTGACATGAACCATTATCTGTATTTGCATTAGAATTATAATTAGTTGCTTGAGAATTAGTACAACCAAGAATTGTAGCTATACAACTTCCGTCGTCATCTGTTGCTGATGAATTAAAGTTTGTAGCTGTAGGATCTGTACAGCCAGTAACTTCAAATATATCACATATTCCATCGTAATCTTGGTCATTAACACAATCACCATTGCAATCCAAGTAGTCAGCAGTAGGGTATGTACAGTATCCCGAATCAGTAGCTAACTCGTTATAATTACATGCATCGGATTGCATACATCCTTGTACCTCAAATCCATCACATACTCCATCGCTATCAGAATCTAGGAGGCAAATACCATCACAGTCATATCCAGTTTGTTCATATGTACAAGAACCATTATCATTATTTGCATTTACATTAAAATTACATGCAGATGAACTTGTACAACCTTCAATTACACAAGACCCATCATCTTGAGTTGCACTTGAATTATAATTATTTGCTTCAATTTGCATACATCCTCCAATATAACAAGATCCATCATCATTATTTGCATTTGCATTAAAGTTTGTAGCACTTGCATCAGTACATCCGTTTACAATAGAAATCGAGCAATTCAAGTCAATTGAAGAAGGTGAGCCAAGAAAGGGTGTGCCATTTAAAATGTATGGGACATTAACAGAGTTATTAATATCATAGATATCATATCCATCAATAAGTTTGAAACTAACATTTTCATTCAAAGTGGCTCCATCAATTTCTGGAGTAGCAGAATCATCACCCCAAACCGAAATTGATGTTTGATTTATTCCATAAACATTCACTGATCCCACTAAAAGATCTCCCGCCATAATTGCAATATAAGCATTAGGATCAGAGACAGTTATACTATTAAAAAAATCGTTTGTCAAGAATACTGTCATATTATTTCCAGTATTATTATTAATATAATCGTAGTGTCCAGGTAAACTACAATTAGTTTCTTGAGCACTAATATTAATTGTATAACCTATTAACAATATAGTAAAAGAATTTATTATATTTTTCATTATATGTTGGATTAAATTTATTTTCATTTTAATATCTTGTTATTTTTTAATAATTTTTTCAGCTGACCCATCACTAAATAAGTAAATTAGAACTTCTCCTTTAGACTGGATTTTAGGATCAACTTGTTGACCAAGTAAATTAACAACACTGATAAGTTCTCTTGATTCACTAGTATGAACAGGTACTAGATCATTCACCCAGCTAGGAACAGTTGGAGATACTTCAAGTCTTTGATCTCCGATATATTCAAAAGCAAAATTATCAACTGAATTATACATTCTAACTTGATAACCTTGTCCAGGGATAAGATTCTCTAGGCTACTAAATCCAAATTCAGGCCAGTACACGTTAGCATAATTATCTTTAATTAAATGCAAGTTGCTTCCTAATGATTGAAGAGAGGCAGCAGCATTCATAGGTTCTTGAAGAGGGAATCCAATCATATTCCAACCTTCTGCTAAATTAACATAAACTAAAGCAGAATAGTAGTCAAAGTTTTGTTGTAGATAAGTACTATCAACGATTAAACTGTCTATATGATTTGATACAATTAAAAGAGAATCTTGAGTAACTGCTAGATCAGATGATGTTTGAATTAAATTATTTGATAATAAAGTACTGTCAGATTGAAGGCCATTTATTTGATTTATAAATGCTAAATCTTCAACTCCATCATTATATATTATCTCAGCTAATGAATCTTGATAAGTCGAATTAAGATTTGAAATTTGAGATTGATAATTATATGAAATTAATGAAGTATCTTGTTCTTGAGTTTGAATTGTTAAAGTTAAAATATCATTTAATGAGTCAAGAGAATTTGCTTGATTACTCATCTCAATTGAATGTAAAAGAATTAATGAGTCTTGGGAATAGCTATTTGCAAGATTAGTAGAATCAACTCTTGCTTCATAGAGTAAAATAATATCTAAATAGTTAGTTATCATACTTGTAATCTGACTTTCGAGTCCGGTTACTGCAGCATTGTGCATAGTATTAATACCACTAATAACTGCATTATAATATGCTAGAGTATCAGCAATTTCTTGTTCAATTAATAAACTATCACTTTGAAGTTGAGAGTAAACAAAATTCATTGAATCTAAAGATGCTTGAAGATTATTTTGAATGTAAACTAGTGTGTCTTGAAAATCCTGATTCAACTGATTCAATACATTATTTAAAGAATCTTCTATCTGATACATAAGAAAATCTAACTGATTATTGTAATCTTGGTGGGTTAAATTTAAAGAATCTGTTAAACTATCATTTAGGTTGAATATATTTTGATTAGCTAATAATGTCAAACTATCAAAAGAAGCTT
Source organism: uncultured Cryomorphaceae bacterium (assembly GCA_902551855.1). Classification (GTDB taxonomy): domain Bacteria; phylum Bacteroidota; class Bacteroidia; order Flavobacteriales; family UBA7430. The sequence continues at coordinate 16,495 of CACDER010000026.1, forward strand.
GCATATTTAGAATTTCTGTTTGACTTGTTGTTGTTAGGGAATCAAATTGGTTTTGTAAAGTATCCATATTCAAGTTCATGGAAGTTAGAGAATCAGATTGAATATCATATAATGAACTAAATAAAGTTATACAAGAACCATCATCTAATATTGCATCAGAATTAAATTCTTGATAAGCAGGATCAGTACAACCAAATAAAGGATCAACTAACCAACCATTAATTACGTATGCAGCATTAGCCATGAAATTATTGTTTCCTGTTGAGTAAGATGGATATAGATATACAGAGTCCACTCCATATGAAGTTGTGTTATCTCTTGCAATCCAAATAATTTCTTCTCCTGAAGTAAAGCCATTTTGAGAACCACTATATTCATCATTCCCCCATAACACCATGAGCTGGTTGAGTGTATCAGCATTCCATTCTAGTAAACCTCCACATTGAAGTGATCCATTAACTTCATAAAATGCACCCAGATAATCTCCATTTTGCATACTTGGAAGGTCACTAGTTTGAAGAGCGATAGTTGCATTACTACCAGTAACAGGGAGTCCAGCAGAGGTAGACGGCCAATTTCCGTCAAAAGTCAAATACTCACAAGATCCATCACTAGTATTTGCAGTTGGATTATAGTTGTAAGCTGAAGGATCCATACATCCGTTTAGTGTTGCTATACAGTTATCACCATTTGTATTTGCTGATGGATTGAAGTTATAAGCTGAAGTATCCATACACCCAATTAAAACAGGTTCGCAAGAACCATCATTAACTGTAGCTTGTGGATTATAATTAAATGCAATTAGATCTGTACAACCATTAATTGCACAATTACCATCGTCTGTATTAGCATTAGAATTAAAGTTTGTAGCTGAAGGGTCAGTACATCCAAGTAATGTAGCAATACAAGTATTGTCATCTTCAGTTGCATATTGATTAAAGTTTATAGCTGTGGGGTCAGTACATCCAGAGACTTCATTTAAATCGCAAACTCCATCATTATCTTGATCATCAATACATTCATTATTACAATCTAAATATGTTTCAAGAGGGTAAACACAATATGCAGAGTCTGTTGCTAGATAATTATAATTACATGCATTTGATTCCATACAACCAACAACTTCAAAGCCGTCACATACACCATCTGAGTCTGAATCTAATATACAATTTCCATCACAATCATAACCTGTTTGATTAAATGTACAAGAACCATCATCATTATTTGCATTAGTATCATAATTACATGCACTTGCATTTGTACAACCAAGTAAAATACAAGAACCATCATCTTGAGTAGCAAGATTATCAAAATTTGAAGCAAGTGTATTCATACATCCATCTCTAAAACAAGAACCATCTTCCTGATTTGCAGCAGTATTGAAATTTGTTGAATTTTCATCCATACACCCAGGAACAATTGTTTGACTACAGTTTAAAGTTACAGAATTAGCTACTGTTAAAGCAGGAGTTCCATTAAGAACATAAGGCATATTAATTATTCCAATATCGTACATGTCATATCCATC
>CACDER010000027.1 GCA_902551855.1 uncultured Cryomorphaceae bacterium
CTCCATAATATTTTATTTTCATCAAACTATAAAGAGGAATTTTATAATATGGACAAAAATATAATTAATACTGATCCAACCATATATATTAATATTTCATCTAAAGAAAATTTAAGTGATGCTCCAATCCATTGCGAAAATTGGTTTGTAATGATAAATGTAAAACCATTTAAAGATAATAATTGGGATAAAATAGTTAATGATTACAGAGAAATTATACTTAAAAAAATTAAGAAAGTACTTAAAATTGAAATTAAAAATTTTATAGAATATGAGAAAATATCAGATCCAAGAGAGATTGAATTAACCTCCTCTTCTTTTATGGGTTCATTGTATGGTCCTTCATCAAACAAATTTTTTTCTGCTTTTTTAAGACACCCAAATTTTTCAAGTATTAAAAACCTATATTTTTGTGGTGGTTCTGTTCATCCTGGTGGGGGTATACCACTAGCTTTATACTCTGCAAAAATAGTTGATAATTTAATTAAGATATGATTTTAAAACACAAAACTAATAACTATATTTTATTATTAATTATTTTTTTTCATGCAATTGGAGGAATTGGATTATCACTGAAAAACAATAATTTTTTTTTGAATTTTACACCTATTCAAATTTATTTCAATTTTTTGATATTTTCCTATTTAACTATTAATAAAAAAAAAATTTTTGAATATATTTTCTTTTCATCTGTTATTTTTTCTTTAGGATTATTTATTGAAATAATTGGTGTAAAAACACAATATATTTTTGGAAGTTATAGATATGGTTCAGTTCTTGGTTATTCAATTTATAATGTCCCTATAACAATTGGATTAAACTGGTTATTATTATCATATATTTCATCTGGTGTGATTCAAATATTTAAATTAAATATTATGTTAAAGTTTGTAATTGCATCTGTAATAATGGTTTTATTAGATTATCTAATTGAACCTGTTGCAATAAATTTAAAATGGTGGTATTGGGATAATATTAACCCACCAATTTTAAATTTTATTGCATGGTTTCTTATTTCTTATGTAATTCAAGTAATAATTTATTTTTCAGGTTTGAATTTTAATAAAAAAACATCAATAACTTTTTTATTGTCTCAAATTTTACTTTTTTTGATTATAAATATTAAATTTTATGTATTTAATTGATCATAAATTATTCTATTCATTTTTGTTAATTCTAACAATATTTTATCCATTATTATATAGTTTTAATTATAAATTTAAATTTTATAAAAATTGGGCAAATCTTTTTATTGGTATTTTTTTTATGTCTCTTATTTTTATCTCTTGGGATATTTATTTCACAAAAATGAAAATATGGTCATTTAATGATAAATTTACTTTAGGTTATAAATTTTTTAATCTTCCAATTGAAGAATGGTTATTTTTTTTAATTATTCCTTACTCATGTGTATTTATATATGAATCAGTTAAATTTTTTATTAATACTCAGTTTAGTAAAAAAATTATTTTTTTTACAACAATAATATTGATTCTTATCTTAAGTATTTTATTGATTATTTTTAAGGACAAATTATATACTAAATTTTGTTTTTTTATTACAATTTTTTCATTAGCTATTACCATTTCATTAAAAAGAGAAATTTTATCAAATTTTTATATTTCATATTTATTTTCTTTAATACCATTTATTATTATAAATGGTTTTTTAACAGGAAGTTTTACCAGAGAACCAATAGTTTCATATAATTCAGATGAATTAATTGGAATAAGATTTTTGAATATTCCTTTTGAGGATTTTTTTTATAGTATGTCTATGTTAATTATTGTTATTTTGGTATATGAAATAAAATTAATCAGAAACAATAATTATTAAAATTAATTAAAATAATAATTATTTACATAAAATAATTCTAATTAAATTTTATGTAAAGTCTTTTTTTATCAAAAAAACAAATAAAAACTTAAAATTTATAAATTCTAATCAGTATTAATTTTTTTTTGTAACCATGATCCTCCCACAGATATAACATTATTAAGTTTTAAAAAATTTTTATAATTTTCTTCATTAATACCACCGGTTGGACAAAAATATACATTGGAAAATATATCTCCATAAACCTTTAAAATTTTAAAACCTCCTGAAATATTAGCAGGAAAAAATTTTAGATAGTAGCATTCATTTTGAATAGCATATAAAATTTCACTGGGAGTCATTACACCAGGAAGAAAAGGAATAGAATTTATTTTTAATATTTCTATTAATTTTAAATCAAAACCTGGCATGACAATAAAATCAATATTAATATTCATTAATTTTAAAATTTGATTTTTATCTACAACGCTTCCTGCTCCAATAATGAACTTATCATATTTTTTTTTTATGTAAGAGATTGCTTTAAAACTTATATCTGTTCTAAGGGTTACTTCTATTATATTAATCTTATTTTTAATTAAATATGACATCAATATATCAATTTCTTCCATGGAATTGAATTTAACTACTGGAATTAAAGGATTATTTTGAAGAATTAATTTTATTTTATTTTTTTTCATGACTAGAATAATATTGATGCACCTTCATCACTTGATGTAATTGTTTTTTTAAAATTATTAAATAATTCCCTTCCACAATTTTCTTGAAAATTATTATATTTTTTTTGTTTTCTTAGAGATATAATTTCTTCATTATGACAATTTAAAATTCCTTTAGAAGCATCCAAAGTGATTATATCTCCATCTATAAGTTTAGATAATAATCCACCATCTATAGCTTCTGGAGATAAATGAATGGCAGCAGGAACTCGTCCTGATGCCCCTGACATTCTTCCATCTGTAATTAAGGCAACTTTATATCCATTGTTAAGTAAAATACTTAATATTGGAGTTAGGTTATGTAATTCTGGCATTCCTTTAGCTTTAGGACCTTGAAATCTTAAAACTGCAATAAAATCTTTATTTAAATTATTATTTTGGAAAGAACTGATAAGTTCATGTGGGTTTTCAAAAATAATAACTGGAGCTGTAATTATTAAATGTTCTTTTTTTACAGAAGAAATCTTTATTATAGATTTACCAAGATTTCCATTTAAAACTTTGATTCCTCCATTATTAGAAAAAGGGTTACTAAAACTTCTTAACATATCTGGGTTTTTTGACTTTTCTGGAGAATTCACCCATTCTAATTTAGATTTAATAATAGAAGGAAACTTTGTAAAATCATATAAATTATTTCCTAAAATTGTATTAACATCATTATGAAGAATTTCTGCATTTAATAGTTCTTGAATTAAAAATGGCATTCCGCCTGCGTCATGAAAATGGTTAACATCTAAAGGTCCATTTGGATATATTTTTAAGAGTAAAGGAACTGTTGACGAAAGTTCAGAAAAATCGTTCCAAGTAATTTGAATTCCAGCTGCTTTTGCAATAGCAATTAGGTGAATTGTATGATTTGTTGAACCACCAGTTGAAAGTAAACCTATAATTGCATTAACAATTGACTTTTCATTTATTATATTAAATAATGGACTATAGTTTATCCCTTTTTCAGATATTTTTTTGGATAATTTAACTGAATATTCTGTTAATAACAATCTAAGTTTATTATTGGGATTAACAAATGAGGATCCTGGCAATTGAATTCCCATTATTTCCATTAACATTTGGTTACTATTCGCAGTACCGTAAAATGTGCATGTACCCTCAGAATGATATGATTTAGATTCAGCTTTTAAGAGTTCTTTTTTTGTTATTAGACCTTTAGCAAAATCTTTTCTATATTTTGCCTTTAATTCATTAGAAATTCCTGTTTGCATGGGGCCTCCTGGAATAAAAATTGTAGGTAGATGTCCAAATTTTAAGGCTCCAATTAAAAGTCCAGGTACAATCTTGTCACATATACCAAGGCAAATAATTGAATTGTATACATTGTGAGATAATCCAATTGCAGTTGACAGTGCAATTACATCTCTACTAAATAAAGATAAATCCATACCTGGTTCTCCTTGAGTAACTCCATCACACATTGCTGGAACACCAGAAGATACTTGAGCTACACAATTGTATTTACGTGCAAAATTTCTTATTAATTCTGGATAATTTTCATAAGTTTTATGTGCGGAAAGCATATCATTATATGCAGTTATAATTCCAATATTATTTATTTCATTATCTAACAAGGCATTTTTATCTGCTTTTGAGCAACCTGCAATAGCATGGGCAATATTACCGCAAGAAATTGAACTTCTATCTGATATGGAATCTTTATTTAAGATCATTTGAGATAAATATTTTTCTCGAGACTTTTTACTTCTGTCTACAATTTTTTTAGTGACACTTTTAACTATTTTATTCATATACTATTATTTAGTCCAAAAAATCTCAATTAATTTAGAATTATTATGAATGAAAAATGAAATAGGACTATTTATATTCATAGAACTATTTTCAGATTTTGTGATGCAATTAAATTTTGTATTTCCTGTAATATACAAAAAAAGTCGATTGGTATTAACTAAACTAGAAAAAGTATGAGAAATTCTAATATTAGGATAACTTTTAGTTTCTGTTTTAATTATTGTTGGGTTAGAATCTTTACTTAATCCTTTTTTTGAATTAAAATCAAATGGGAATAAAGATGCTGTGTGATAGTCCTCCCCCATTCCAAGTAATACTATAGATTTTCTACCAAAAAAAATATTATTTTTATCAATTGCTATTTCTAAGGATTTTTTTATGTGAGTGTCATCGAAAATTAGACCTATAAAATTGGCATTTTTTGCAAAGTTAATTAATAAATTTTCTTTTATAAGTTTGTCATTTCTATGTTTTGAATTATTTTTAACGAATCTCTCATCAACTAATCCAACATATACTTTTTCCCATTGTAAGTCCTTTTCTAATGATAGTTTTTTGTATAAATTTACTGGTGTATTTCCTCCAGATAATAATATAATTGATTTATCATTTTCTGTTATGTCATCATTGATTGAAATTTTAATTTGATCAATAAGTTCTTTTTCTAATGATTCAATATTTCTAAAAATCTTTTTTTGTAATTTCATATTAATTAATGCCAACTGTGATTATTTATTAATATACTTTCTCCTGAACCATCAGATCCTGCCTCGTAAAATTTATTTGGAGTATTATTAATTTCCCATGATTTAGATATTGAATCAATCCATAACCATGAAGCTTCAACTTCGTCTTTTCTCATAAATAATGTTTGATTACCACGAATTACATCAATCAATAATCTTTCATACGCTTCAGGAAACCTATCCTTAAAAGATGAACTGTAATCTAGAACTAATGAGGTTGGTTTGTATCTATATCCACCAGGACCAGGAATTTTTACTGTTTGGACAAGTTCAATTTTTTCCTCAGGTTGAAGCTTAATAATTAATTTGTTATTTGTAATTTGCTTTTTGTTAGGGAAAATATTGTGGGGAATATTCTTAAAATTAATTACAATTTCTGATTTACGCTTACTCATTCTTTTTCCTGTTCTCAAATAAAATGGAACGCTAGCCCATCTCCAATTATCAATATATAGTCTTATGGCTACAAAGGTTTCAGTATTTGATGAAAATTTTTTAATATCTTCTAAATAAGATTTTACTTTTTTATCATTAATCTTCCCCCTTATATATTGACCTTTTTCAATACAATTTTCTACAGATTCTTTTGTCATTGGTCTCAAAGATTTAAGAACTTTTAATTTTTCATCTCTAACATTGTCAGCAGTTAGTTCATTTGGGGGTTCCATAGCAACAAGACAGACTAATTGAAGTAAATGATTTTGAACCATATCCAAAAGTGCTCCATAATTATTGTAATAAGATGCTCTTGACTCTACTCCTATCTCCTCAGCTACAGTTATCTGAACATTGTCAATATTTTGCGAATTCCAAGCATTCTCAAATAAATTATTGGTAAACCTGAGAACCATTAAATTTTGAACAGTTTCTTTCCCCAAATAATGATCTATTCTGAAAATTTGATTTTCAGCAAAAAAATTTAATATTTCATTATTTATTTTTTTTGAAGTATCTGAATTATTACCAAGAGGTTTTTCAAGAACAACTCTAGAACTGGAATTAATGAGATTATTGTTTTTCAAATTATCAGTAATGGTTGAAAATAAGTTTGAAGGTGTAGAAAAATAAAATATTCTAATTATATTTTTATTATTTCTTAATAAACTGCCGAGTTGATTTAATGAATTCTTATTTGAAATATCTGCTGAATAAAAAAAACATATTTTGAGAAATTTTTTAAGTTGGATATTATTAATTTTTAAAATTTTATTTTTAAGTGATTTAATAATGATGTTGTTGAATTCACTAATAAGTAATTTTTTTCTTGAAACCAATATTAATTTACTATTGTGATTTATTTGTCCAGCTTCAAGTCTGTAGAAAATAGCAGGTATTATTTTTCTCAAGGATAAATCTCCAAGGCCGCCAAAGATTATTATGTCAGCATCCTTTAAAATATTTTTTTTCATATAATCAACATATTGAGTTAACAAATTAGTTAAATTTGAGACTATAAAATTAACAAAGTTTTATTGAAATTTTAAAGTTTAAACCAATATAATAAAATAAATGTACTTTAAATTAATTTTTTTATTTTAGCAATCCAACATAATTATGAAAGAAAATAAATATAAAATAGTTTACATTAGCCTAATTGTGGCATTGGGAGGACTTTTAATGGGATTCGATGCTTCGGTTATTTCAGGTGTAATTAAGTTTATTGAAAGTGATTTTAATTTATCAAAAATTCAACTTGGGTGGGCAGTCAGCTCATTAACTCTTACATCAACACTCGCGATGTTTATAGCTGGACCTTTAAGTGATAAATACGGCAGAAGATTAATATTAAAATACTCAGCAATATTATATGCTATATCCGCAATATATTCTGCTCTCTCTATAAATTTTACTCATCTTATAATCGCCAGAATGATTGGTGGTCTTGGAGTAGGATCTTCGCTTATTATTGCACCTATGTACATAGCTGAAAATTCACCTCCTAAATTAAGAGGTAGAATGGTTTCTTTCAATCAACTTAATATTGTTATTGGTATATCTCTAGCATTTTTTTCAAATTATTTCATACTAAATTTATCAAATAATAATTATTTTTACAATTCTATATTAAATAATAATTCATGGAGAATTATGTTGGGTGTGGAATTTATTCCTGCTATTTTATACTTAATTGCTTTATTTTTTGTACCAAAAAGCATAAGATGGCTAATTATGAATAATAAAGTTTCAGATGCTAAAAAAGTAATAAAATCAATTTCCACTAATACAAACATTGATAATGAAATAAAAGAAATTCAACTTTCAATATCTAGTGAATCAAACGAAAATAAATTTAATTTCAAAGTACTATTTAATCCAATTTTCAATAAAATTTTAATTATAGGGATTGTAATTGCAATTTTACAGCAAATAACAGGTATAAATTCTGTTTTCTTTTATGCTCCTATGATTTTTTGAACAAACTGGTATTGGAACAAATGCTTCCTTTTCTCAAGCTATTTTAATTGGAGTAATAAATATTATATTTACGGTTTTAGCTATATCTTTAATTGACAAAATTGGAAGAAGACCTTTATTGATTTTTGGAGTTTCTCTTATAACAATTTCAATGTTAACTTTATCATACACTTTCAACAAAGCAACATATAAAATTTCTGATGATTCATTTTTAAATCTTCCTGAAGAAATTGCTAATTCAGAAAAAATTGATAACATTTTAAATATTGAATACTCAAATGATATTTTATTCAAACAAGCACTCAAAAAAACTTTTGGAGAAAATATTGCTAATAAGTATGAATCAGATTTAATAAAATTATCAATTAAAGCAAATTCCTTAATTATATTAATTGCAATATTATCCTTTGTAGCATCATTTGCAATCTCTTTAGGACCAGTTATGTGGGTTTTGTTATCTGAATTATTTCCAAATAAAATTAGAGGAATAGCTATTTCATTTGTTGGATTAATTAATTCTTCAGTAAGTTTTGTTGTACAATTTTTATTTCCTTGGCAGCTCTCTAATTTAGGTTCATCATTAACATTTTTAATTTACGGTCTTTTTGCCCTTTTGGGTATTATTTTTGTATATTTTAAGATACCTGAAACCAAAGGTAAATCTCTAGAAGATCTTGAAAAATTGTTAGTTAAATAAGTTGATAAAAAATTAAAATTATAGATGAAAAATTTAAATTATAATCTAAATTGGGAATTTACCGATGAAGATGGTTCATTTAAAATTGAAAATGCAATTAATTTACCAGTATTATACTTTCCCTTGATGAATACTTATGGAATGAAGTGTTTCGTTACTCCAAATCTTAAGGGTGATATATGTAGAGATTTTCATTCCTATTTAACTACACCAACAGTCACTGAAGAAATTAAAAAAACTAATGCTTCAAGAAATTTCTGGATTAAAGCTGATAATAACTTACCCTGGTCAGCAACTGGTCAAAGTTCCTTTCAAAAATCTGAATTATTTAATGAAAATATTGATATATATTCAGTCTACGGAAAAATTGGTGCATTTGTTACAGAAAGACAAAATTTAAAGTTAGGAGTCAAAGTTAAAATAACAATATTTGTCCCCGAGGAAGACAATCATGTCGAATTAATGAAAATAGAAGTTACAAATGTTAGTTCAAAAGATATTTCAATTACTCCTTTTTATTCAATACCAATATTTGGAAGGTCAGCTGATAATTACAGAGATCACAGACAAGTTACAACTATGTTTCAAGAATGCTTCATTGAAAATAACTGTGTAAAAGTAAAACCAAAAATTTTTCATGATGAATCAAGTCATGTTATTAATAATACAAATTATTATGTTAAGGCTTTTCAAAATGGGAAAAGTACAAAAAAAATATGGACTAGATTAAATGATTTTACAGGAATTTCTGGTAACCTAGATAATCCAAAAAGTATATATTTCAATGAAGATCCCCCAAAATTAAAAAACTCTGAATTACACGGTGTTGAAACAATAGCCGCATTTAAGTTTGACACAATCAAAATTAAACCCAACAAAAAGAGTTCTTACACTGTAATTCACGGGATATCAAATGATTCTAATAAATTAAGAAAAATTTGTAAAAAATACTCTAATATTAATAATATTGACAATTCATATAAAGAAACTCTTAAGTTTTGGAAGAATAAAATATCAAAAAATTTAATTAAAACAGGAAATATACAATTTAACAATTGGGTTAAGTGGATACAATTTCAAGTTAAATGTAGACAAATTTATGGAAATTCATTTTTACCTGACTATGGTTATGGTAGGGGTGGTAGAGGTTGGAGAGATCTTTGGCAAGATTTACTTTCAATTTTTTTAGTTGACCCCAAAAGTGGTCATGATGAAATTATAAATTGTTTTAAGGGAATAAGAATTGATGGAACTAATGCAACAATAATAGGAGAAAAAAAAGGTGAATTTAAAGCTGATAGAAATAATATCCCAAGAACCTGGTGTGATCATGCTGCATGGCCAGTTTTTGTTTTAAATTTTTACCTTAACCAGACAGGAGACTATGAAATTTTGAATAAAGAAATTACATATTGGAAAGATCAATTTGTATACAGAAGTAAGGTTATTGATACAGAATGGAATTCAAGTCATGGAAATAATCTAAAAACAGTTTCAAATAAAGTTTATACCTCTTCAATATTAGAGCACCTACTTATTCAACAATTATCATCATTTTATAATGTTAACAATAAAAATATTCTATTACTTGAAGGAGCTGATTGGAACGATACTTATGATATGGCAAGAATAAATGGTGGAAGTGTTTGTTTCTTTAATTTTTATTCTTATAATTTTAAATTACTTTCTGAAATTTTAAATGTATTAAAATCAAAAGGTATTAAGAAAGTTAAAATATTGAAAGAATTAATTATTCTTCTTGACTATTTACCTGGACAATATAGAATAGATTATAATTCTCCGAATGAAAAACAAAAATTACTAAAAAAATATTTTGATTCAGTAAAAAATAAAGTAAGCGGAATAAAAATAGATATTTACATCGATGATCTAATAATTGATCTAAATTCAAAGTCTAAACATATTTTAAATATTATTAGGGATAATGAAATATTAACCACAAATACAGGATATAAATTTTTTAATGGTCACTATGATGATAATTTGAATAAAATTGGATGTTCAATAGAAAAAAATTTAATGATGGATTTAACTTCTCAAGTGATGCCCATTTTGTGTGAAATTTCTGATAAAAAATTATCAAAAGAAATTTATAGGTCAGTGAAAAAATATTTAAAAGATAAAGACTCTCCAGGAATTAGATTAACTACTGAATTTAAAAGTGTTGATTTAAAAGTAGGAAGAATTACAGGATTTGTATATGGATATAAAGAACATGGAAGTAAATGGATTCAACAAAATATTATGTTAGCTTACGCTCTTTATAAACTTGACTTAGTTGATGAAGCTAATGAAATTATGAACGATGTTTATGAAATATGTAATAATCAAAAAAAAGCAAAAATTTTTCCAGGTATTCCATCATTTTTTAACTCTGATAACAAAGGATTATATTGTTATTTGACAGGATCTTCCTCATGGTATTTATTGACTTTGATTACACAAATATTCGGTGTGCGTGGTGAAAAAGGATATTTAGTTATTCATCCTAAATTATCCGAAGAATATTTTGATGAAAGAGGTATTTCAATTATTAAAACTTCTTTTTCTTCAATTGATTTTAATATAAAATATATTAATACTAATATCAAAAAATACCATACATATAAAATTAAGAATTTCACAGTTAATGATAAAATAGTTTCAAAAGAGTTCGTGAAAATTACTGATCGAAAAATTATATTTACTAATAACAAAATATTCAATAAAAATTCTGAAAATAAAATTATAATAAACCTAGATTGATCTAATATGAAAAAAATTATATATTTTTACATAGTACTATTCTCCAGTATTTATTTATATTCCCAATCAAATATTTCTCAACAATTTTCATTACCGATTGATTTTGAAAACGGTATTAATTTTGAAGGATATATATTTGCAGATTTTGACGGAGCGACTACTACAGTTGTTGAAAACCCCCAAGTTGATTTAAACAATTCCAGTATCTATGTTGGTAGGCAATATAGAATAGATGGTCAATGGTTTGGTGGTAGTACAATCTTATTATCTGATACTCTTGATTTTGCTTTCAATAACACATTTAGAATGAAAGTTCTGAGTAATAGAAATAATGTCCCAATTCAATTAAAACTTGAGGGAGAAAATGGTCAAATTGATTTTGTACAAGTTACAAGAACTAATTCTTTAGCAAATACTTGGGAAAATATCGATTTTTATTTTGGTGAACAAAGTTCATCAAAATATATTAAAATTACCTTAATTTTTGATATTGGTTCTTATGGAGATGGAACTGATAGTTCAACCTTTTACTTTGATGATATAGAATTCATATACACTCAACCTGATATAAATGATTTTCCAATTACTTTTGATGATCAAGATATTAACTATCAATTTCTAGATTTTCAAGGTACTTATACAACAATTCTTCCAGATGAAAATAATCAATTTAATAATGTCGCAAGAACTACAAAAGGAAATGGTGCAGTAAACTGGGCAGGAACAGTTATTGGGACAAATGGATATTTACTGGGAGATTCAATTCCTTTTTCAGAAAACAGTACAAAAATGCATATGCGGATAAAAATTCCATCATCTTTTATAGCTGCAAAAATTAAACTTAAAGTTGAAAATAGTTCAAATTCAAATATTTATGTTGAAACTGACGCATATGCAATAAATGGAGGACAGTGGGAAGTAATAGAATTTGATTTTAATAATGTATCTGTTGACGATGAAGGTCAAATGCCATTAAATTTCTCTAATAATTACAATAAAATTATAATATTTTTTGATTTTGACAATGAAGGAAATGAGGATTATTTTTATTGGGATGATCTCTCTTTCGGTGAAATACCTCCAGATTTTAATTTTAACAATAAAGATGGTAATAATTTCACAATTTACCCCAACCCTTCCTCAGATTATATTATAATTGAAGGTATTTTAAATAATGAATTAAAAGTGTATAGTACTAATGGAAATCTTATAAAGGAATATAATAAAAAATTGAACAAAATAGATATAAAGGATTTGAAACCAGGATTATACTATCTTGAAATTATTGAAAATGGTAATATTTTTAAAAAATTTATTAAAAACTAATGAATAAAAAAAAATTAATTTTTATAATAACAGTCTTCTTTATTAATTTCTATAATTATGCTCAAGTTAATAAAGTTGAAATAATTAAGATAAATAACAGTTGGAAATTATTAAGAAATGGCAATCCATACTACATTAAGGGTGCTGGTTGTGAAGATCTAAAATATTTCAAGAATCTTGCTGATGCTGGTGGTAATTCAATTAGAACTTGGTCTCCTGACAACGGAAAAGAAGTTTTAGATAAAGCTCATGAGTTAGGTCTAACTGTTATGATGGGTTTATGGGCTGGACAAGAAAGACAGGGATTTGATTACGACAATGAACCTGCAGTAAAAACCCAACTAAATTACTTCAAATCTGTTGTTAAACAATATAAAGATCATCCTGCATTATTGATGTGGGGAGTTGGAAATGAAGTAGATTTATTTTACACAAATACTAAAGTATGGGATGCTATTCAAGATATTGCTAAAATGATCCATGAGATTGATCCAAATC
>CACDER010000028.1 GCA_902551855.1 uncultured Cryomorphaceae bacterium
ATACTCGATTGCAAGACTATGTTACAAAGATTTAACTCCTTTTTCTGAAATTGAAAAATTGAAGACAATTAAATATTTAAATTCAAATTTTGAAAATAGGAATCCAGGAATGGGGAGGCCTACTAAAAAAGATAGAAGGGAAATTGAAATTTTTAAAAAAAATGAATTTAAAATTGATAATGATCCATATAACTTTGATTAGATTTTTTTTTGGTGAATCATATGAAAATTAAGTCAAATTTATTTCTTTTCTTTGCATTTATTAAAATTTACTAGTTATGAAAAATTTTTATTTACACTTTGGTTTATCCTTTATTTTTTTAATGCCAAATAATATTCTTGCAGACGAGGGTATGTGGCTACCAATGTTCATTAAAAGACTTAATGAAGTTGATATGCAAGAAGCGGGACTTAAATTAACTCCTGAAGAATTATATAGTATAAATAATTCAAGTTTAAAGGATGCAATTGTCAGCTTTGGTGGATTTTGTACTGGAGAATTAATATCTTCTCAAGGCTTACTTTTAACTAACCATCATTGCGGTTACGATGCTATACAAGACCATTCTTCTATCGACAATGATTATTTGACTGACGGTTTTTGGGCGATGGATAAAAAAGATGAATTACCTAATCCATCTTTATATGTAGATTTTTTGATAAAAATGGAGGATGTAACGCAAAGAGTTTTAAAAAATGTAAATTCTGATATGAGTGAAGAGAAAAGGTTAAATGAAATTGATAAAGAAATAAAAGTTCTTAAAAATGAAAATTCAAATGATAATAATTTTATAGTTCAAGTAAAATCTTTTTTTGCAGGTAATGAATATTATATGTTTATATATGAAAGGTTTTCTGATGTTAGACTTGTTGGTGCCCCCCCCCCTTCATCTATTGGAAAGTATGGAGGAGACACAGATAATTGGATGTGGCCAAGACATACTGGTGACTTTTCAATGTTCAGAGTTTATTCTTCTAAAGATGGACAACCTTCAAAATATTCAGAAGATAATGTTCCTTTAACAAAAGAATTGCGTGAAAAAAATAATGCTTTTTATCATCATTTACCAGTTTCAATAAAAGGAGTTGAAAATGGAGATTTCACAATGGTATGGGGGTACCCGGGTTCAACTGATAGATTTTTAACTTCATATGGAGTAAATCAGTTATTGAACATCACTGCGCCTACTATTGTTGACATAAGAGATCTAAAATTGGAAATCATGAAAAAGTATATGGATAGTGATGAAGAGATTAGGATAAAATATTCATCTAAATATGCAAGAACAGCAAACTATTGGAAATACTATATTGGTCAATCTAAGGGTTTAAAAAAATTAGGTATTTATGATAAAAAGAAAGAAATAGAGGATGACTTTTATAAATTTTCAAATCTAAGTCAAGAAAATATAGAACAATATGGTCAAGTTCTAAGCTTGTTCGAAAATTCTTATAATTCAATTGATAGTCTGGAAAAAAGTTCTAACTTTTTATCTGAAGTTGGTATTAGAGGAACAGATTTAGTTTTATTTGTCTACAGAGCTTCAAGAATGATTAATTCTATGATTAATTCACAAGAAAAAAATGAAAAAGAAAAATTACTTGATAATTTAAAAAAAATGTCTTTAGAACACTTTAAAAACTTTGATTATAATTTAGATAAAGAACAGTTTTATAAACTATTTCAAAAATATTTCAATGAAGTTTCACCCAAATTTTACCCAGATTTTTTTGAAATAGTTGCTAAAAAATACAAAAATAATTGGGATAAATTTTCTAGTAAATTGTATGAAAATTCAATATTTACCAATCAAGATAAATTTATTAAATTTTTGAATTCTCCAAATAAAAAAACCCTAGATAGAGATTTAGCAAATATTGTTTCCTCATCAGTTATATCGTCATATTTTAGCCAAGGTGGTTTATCTAAAGACGCCAATTTAAATTTATCTAAAGCAAATAGACTATTTATTAAGGGGTTAAAAGAAATGAACCCTGAAATTAAATATTATCCAGATGCAAATTTTTCAATGAGAACAACTTATGGAAAAATTGGAGACTACATACCTTCTGATGGTGTCCATTATGATTTTAAAACTACCCTTGATGGTGTCATTGAGAAATATTTGCCAAATGATTTTGAATTTGATTTACCTGAGAAATTAATAAATCTATATAATGAAAAAGACTACGGCGAATATTCGGATAGTTCAGGTAATTTAATCGTTAATTTTATTCATAACACTGATATAACAGGAGGAAATTCAGGATCTCCAGTCCTAAATTCCGAAGGACATCTAATCGGAACAGCTTTTGATGGTAACTGGGAGGCGATGAGTGGAGATATTGCTTTTGAGTCTGAAATTCAAAGGACAATATCCTGTGATATAAGATATGTATTATTTATTATTGATAAATATGCTAATGCAAGTCATTTGGTAAAAGAAATGGATATTATAAAATAATTTTATTTTTTTGAAAATCATTATTTATTCTCAAATGTCAAATAAATAAATATGAAAAAAAAAAAAATAGGAATTCTAGGTTCAACTGGATCAATTGGGACTCAAGCTCTTTCAGTCATCTCAGAATTAGGTGATTATTTTGAAATAGAATTTTTAACTGCCAATAAAAATGCAGAACTTCTTGTAAAGCAATCTATATTATTTTCTCCAAAAGAAGTAGTTATAGTAGACGACTCAAAATATATTTTTGTTAAATCAGAATTAGAGAGTTATAATATAAAAGTTTATTCTGGAAGTACAATTTTAAATAAGGTTGTGCAAAATTCTAATTCAGATTTAATTTTAGTTGCTCTAGTTGGTTATTCAGGACTTTTACCGACAATTTCAGCTATTGATTCTGGGAAAAATGTTGCAATTGCAAACAAAGAAACCTTAGTTGTTGCTGGTAAGTTAATTACAGAAAGAGCCAAAAAAAATAATGTTAAAATAATTCCTGTTGATTCAGAACATTCAGCCATTTTTCAATGTTTACAAGGAGAAAAAAGTAATGAAATTGAGAAAATATATTTAACTGCATCAGGAGGACCATTTAGAGGTATGAATTATTCACAATTGCAATATGTTACAAAAGAACAAGCACTAAATCATCCAAATTGGTCTATGGGGAATAAGGTTACTATTGATTCTTCAACCTTGATGAACAAAGGATTAGAAGTAATTGAGGCAAAATGGTTATTTTCAGTAAATACTGAACAAATTGAAGTAATAATTCACCCTCAATCGGTAATCCATTCTATGGTTCAATTTAGAGATGGATCTATTATTGCTCAATTAGGTTTACCAGATATGAAATTACCTATTCAGTTCGCATTAACATATCCAAAACGTTTGAGTAATAATTTTAAAAGGTTTAATTTTAAGGAATTTAATAACTTAACTTTTGAAAGCCCAGATACAAAAACATTTAAACACTTAGAACTTGCATTTGATGCAATTAAGCGTGGAGGGAATGCTCCATGTATTTTAAATGCGGCAAATGAAGTTGTAGTAAATGCATTTTTACATGATAAATTAAAGTTTAATCAAATGTCAGAAATAATTAATAATACTATAGAGAAAGCAAAATTTATTAATGATCCTAGTTTAGAAGATTATATAGAATCTGATAAAAATGCTAGATTAATTGCAAAAACTCAAATAAAATGATTGAATTCTTAATTAAAACATCTCAATTTTTTCTTAGTCTTTCTATTTTAATAGTTTTACATGAACTTGGACACTTTATCCCAGCTAAATTATTTAAAACTAAAGTCGAAAAGTTTTATTTATTTTTTTGACCCTTACTTTTCAATATTTAAAAAAAAAATTGGATCAACTGAGTATGGAATTGGTTGGATTCCATTAGGGGGATATGTCAAAATAGCTGGTATGATTGACGAGTCAATGGATAAAAAGCAATTAGAAAAACCTATTCAACCTTGGGAATTTAGATCTAAACCTGCTTGGCAAAGATTAATAATTATGTTAGGTGGAGTTACTGTTAATGTGATTATTGCAATAATTATATATTCCATGATTTTATTTTATTGGGGACAACAATATCTTGAAGTTAAAAATATGAAATATGGAATTGAATGCTCTCAATTTGCAAAAGATTTAGGTTTTAAAAATGGTGATAAGATATTATCTGTAGATGGAAAATATTATGATAATTTTTCAGACTTACCTGAAGCAATCCTCCTCTCAGGAGAAATTCAAGTAAAAGTTGAGAGAAATGACCAAGAAAAATTTATAGTTATTCCTGATAATATTATTGAAAAGTTGATAAATAATAAAGATGAGTCTGGCTTCATAAGTCCTGCATGGCCATATATTGCTTCAAAGTTTGATGATGGTTCTCCAGCTTTTGAGGCAGGAGTAAGAGCTGGAGACCAATTAATCGGTTTAAATGGAAAAAACTTATATTATTTTACTGAATATTTAAATGAACTTAAGGATTTGAAAAGTGATGAGATAAGTTTAATGGTCCTCAGGGAGAAAGATACTTTAAATTTTAATTTTCAATTAAATAGTAACTCAAAAATGGGGATTTATTACACTTCGCCATCAGAGTTACTAGAATACAGTAAAAAAACATATAGCTTTCTTGGTTCTTTTCCTGCTGGCGCAAAAATGGCTAGTAATAGATTAAATTCTTACATGAAACAATTCAAATTAATTTTAAATCCCAATACTGGAGCTTGGAAAGGCTTGGGGGGGTTTATCACAATGGGTAAGCAATTTAAGTCAGAATGGGATTGGTATCATTTTTGGAATCTCACTGCATTTTTATCCATCATTCTAGCTTTTATGAATATTTTACCTATTCCTGCTCTTGATGGTGGCCATGTAATGTTTTTATTAGGTGAGATTATTACTGGTAAAAAGCCCTCTGATAAATTATTGGAAAGAGCTCAAGTTTTTGGATTTTTAATTTTGATGTTTTTATTAGTTATTGCAAACGGTAATGACATTATTAGACTATTTAATTAAATAAATGTTAAATGTTATGAAAAATTATGGATTAAAGAATATATTAAATGATTTAGGAATTAATGAATTGAATTCTGGGACGTCTAGTGGTATAAACTGGTATGATAATAGTGAAAATATTTTGAATTCTTTTTCACCTGTTAATGGCGAATTAATTGCTAAAGTTAAAGTTACAACAAAAGAAGATTATGAAAAGGTAATAAATACTTGCATTAATGCTTTTGAAATTTGGAAGTCAATTCCAGCTCCAAAAAGAGGTGATATTGTCAGAAAATTTGGAAATAAATTAAGAGAAAAGAAAAAACCTCTCGGAAGTCTAGTCTCTTATGAAATGGGAAAATCATATCAAGAAGGCTTGGGAGAAGTTCAAGAAATGATAGATATCTGTGATTTTGCTGTTGGATTGTCAAGACAATTACACGGATTTACCATGCATTCCGAAAGATCGAACCATAGAATGTATGAACAATATCATCCACTTGGATTAGTTGGAATTATCTCGGCATTTAATTTTCCAGTTGCTGTTTGGGCATGGAATTCAGCTCTTGCTTGGATTTGTGGTAACGTATGTATTTGGAAGCCCTCAGAAAAAACTCCACTTTGTTCTATTGCTTGTCAAAATATAATGAGTGAAGTAATAAGAGAAAATAACTTACCAGAGGGAATATCAACATTAATAAGTGGCGATTATAATATTGGAGAATGGTTGACAAGTGATAATAGAGTTCAATTAATTTCAGCTACTGGATCAACTAAAATGGGAAGTATTGTAGGGTCAAAAGTTGCTCAAAGATTTGGAAAGTCAATATTAGAATTGGGTGGAAATAATGCTATAATTGTAACTCCTCATGCTGATATAGATATGACTATTATTGGTACTGTTTTCGGAGCAGTCGGAACAGCAGGTCAAAGGTGTACGTCAACTAGAAGATTAATAATTCATGAGTCAATATATGAAATTGTAAAAGATAAACTTATTGATGCATATAAGCAGATTAAAATTGGAAATCCGTTGAATGAGAAAAACCATGTTGGGCCTTTGATTGATAAATCAGCTGTTAATAATTTTAAATCAGCATTAAAACAAGTTGAAAATGAAGGAGGAAAGATTATTTTTGGAGGTAATGTTTTAAAAGGAGAATCATTTGATTCTGGTTGTTATGTTCAGCCAGTTTTAGCTGAAGCAGAAAATTCTTTCAAAATTGTTCAAAAAGAAACATTTGCTCCAATATTATATTTATTAAAATATTCAAAAATTGAACAAGCTATATCAATGCAAAATTCTGTACCTCAAGGTTTATCATCTGCAATTATGACCAATAATTTAAGGGAGTCAGAACTGTTTTTATCACACTTTGGTTCAGATTGTGGAATAGCAAATGTAAATATTGGGACTTCTGGGGCAGAGATTGGAGGTGCATTTGGCGGAGAGAAAGAAACTGGTGGAGGAAGAGAATCCGGTTCAGATGCGTGGAAAGCATATATGAGAAGACAAACAAATACAATAAATTTCTCTAAAGATTTACCCCTTGCACAAGGTATTAAATTTAATTTGAAATAACATTAAATTTTTTTGGCCAAGCGTTACTTACAATAAAACCCTTATTATAATACTTTTTATTTTTAAAAATAGCAAGACATACGCTTTTATCTGATTTTGAAAATAGTTTTTTTAGTTTAGAAATCAATTTATTATAACTAAATAAAAATTTTGGCAAAGGATCTGACATCCATTCAAGTTTATCTAGAATACAAAATTCATCATTTTGGTTTAAAAAATCATTAATTTCATTTTCATAGATCCACCAAGACTTACTATGATTTTTATTTAAATCTAAATTAAAATTTTTAATCATATTATGATTATAAAAAATCATTCCTTTCATTAATATTTTAGATTCAATATTTTTAATATTTAAACTGTTTAGTATTATTTGACCTTCTTTAGAATTTAATATAGTTAGTTGTTTTTTTTTTAATTTGTCAAGTTTTTGATTTAAAAAATCATTTGAATTGGGTCCTATATACGATAATTTATCTTCAAATTGATATGCTAAATAGTACTTTACACATAATTCCCAGTGATAAAATTTAGAAAATTTTTTATCAAAAACAATAAGATCAATTTCACCAATTGTTTTTTTTTGAGTATTTAAAACAGGTATATTATGTTCAATTAAAATAAATCTATCTGATTTATCCAACCAAAAAAAAACTAACATCTCAAAATATTTACCCAAAGTTTTTTTTTTTAGATCAACAAGTATATTGTCATCACACAAATCAATATTTTTAAATGATGAATAGAAATTTTCGTAACATTCATATAAATATTTTTTTTTTAAAGCTTCTTTAATATCAATCATTTGTTCTGACTTTATTACCCATAATAGATCGCGAAATATTTTATTATTTAATTTTTCAAACATTATATAAATTTAAATTATTATCCTAAATTTATTAAAAAAAAAATATGAAATTAAAATGGATAACTGGTGGATTAGGTTGGGTTTTTGCAGGTCCAATGGGAGCTATGTTAGGTTATGCTTTAGGATCTTTATTTGAAAAAGCTGATGAAAAAGAAAAATTTAAAAATCATTTTAAAAATGTCAACAAATCAGCAGCTCAGTTTGAAATCAGTTTGCTTATATTATCTGCTTATGTGATTAAGGCTGATGGCAAAATTGATAATCGAGAATTAATTTATGTGAGAGATAAATTTTCTACAATGTTTGGGAGTTCAAGATCCAAGGAATATTTTAAACTATTTAAACATATAATTAATAACAATTCAATTTCATTGAGACAAATTTGTATCCAAATTGCAAAAAATATATCTCATGCTCAAAGACTTCAACTAATTCACTTTTTATATGGGATCTCTCTTGCTGATCAACATATTGATAAATCTGAAATTAATGTTATAGAAAAAATTGGATTATATATGAATATTAGTATTAAAGATCTAAATTCAATAAAAGCCATGTTTTATAAAGATCCCGGTCAAGCATATAGGATATTGGAAATTTCTTCATCAGCTAGTAATTCAGAAATTAAAAAAGCTTACAGAAAAATGGTTATGAAATATCATCCTGATAAGTTAAATGATTTAAATGATATTCAAAAAAAGATGGGAGAAGAAAAATTCATTAAAGTTAAAGAAGCATACGAAACAATCAGAAAAAATAGAGGAAATTTAAAATATTAATAATCTAAGTCATTCGGTAAATAATTTAATTCATCATTGATAATCATTTTTATTTGATATCCTTGACCTGGTTCAAAATTTCCTATTCCATTATAACCCCAATCTGGCAAGTATGCAAGTCCTATTGAGTTTTTAACTATTATTATGTTATTATTTATTAAAGAAAAAATACCTTCTACTGAAGCCTCATTTTGCCTAAAATAACCAATTAAATTCCAACCTTGATTTAATATTATAGGATTTTCCTCAGGAATAAGAGCTTGACCATAAAACGTTATGTTGCAATTATTTGAAACTTTTATTTGATAACCTTCATAATTCACCCAATTACCAATTGAATTAAAATTCCACTCTGGAATGAAGACTAAACCTATATTATTTTTTATTATTATAATTTCATTTAAAATATTATTTGTGAGATTAATTATATTCATATTCTCTGATTGAATATATGAAGAAACCATATTCCACCCGTCTGTTAAATTAATTATTAAAGAATCATTATAAATACAAGTACTATCGTTATAATTTGAACTGTAATCAAAATTTAAAGCATTTTCATCATTACATCCAAAATTTATATTACAAATGGAGCTTATTCCAAAACTTGTCTTATTTTGATTATCTCCTGAAATTATTTTTTTATTTTCAGAGCTTATAGACCAGCTGTATGACTGATTTTCTGAGACATTATTTGGATAAAATACATAGCATCCAGCCTCTAAGCAATAATAATGAGTGAAATTTATAATGTTGGATAAACTATCATAAGATAATAATTGATTATTTAATGATAAAATTGAATACTCAATATTAGAATTATTCTCGAAATTTGTATTTTGGATATTCAATTCAATGATGTGATTATTTGAATCACAATAAATATATTCACATTGATCATCGTCTATGTTAGCCATTGGATTAAAATTAATTGCAAAGTCGTCTGTACACCCAAAAATTTCATCATATTCACAAGAACCATTATTATAATTAGCATTCAAATTATAATTTGAGGCTACACTGTCTGTGCACCCATAGATACTAATAGATGTTCCTTCACAGTCATAAAAATTCCCAGAAAATTGATATTCAAAACTTGAGCCTGAAAATACTTGTAAACCACAGACAAAAAAGTTAAATTCACCATTTCCCGCTCCACTAGTAAGACCATCACCATATGAGTCATATAGATTAAAGTTCAGAGATATATTTTGTGGAACGCAGAATGAATCAGAATAAAGAGCATTTTGATTTTCATAATAATCAATAAAAATCAGAGTATCATTTTCATCATTTGTGATTGACCAAGACGTTTCATTTGGATATGGATCTGTTTGAAGTTCTAAATTAATCAAATTATAGTTGTCCTCACATACTGAAGATTCAAAAATACAAGAAAAGTCATCTGAACCTGCACTTGGATTATAGTTTATTGCAGATGGGTTTGAACATCCAAATATTGAGTCACATGTTGAGTTGAGACCAAAAAAGCTGGTTAATGGAGAATTGCCATTTAGAATTAATTCATCAGTTGTATTTTTAAGTTCCCATGTAATTTCGCTCTGCCAATTTCCCCCAGACACAGATATCAAATAACATTCATTATCTAAACATAAGGTCTCAATTCCTTCATATCCAGAGTCTAATGTTGTTTCAAAAATTATTGAATCATAACTAGAATTGTATAGCGTGAGGTTATTTCCATTCCAACCATCACCATATGAATCAAATAAAAATAATACTAAAGAATTCTCATTATTATTACATAGACTAGGATATACACAACTAGAATCATTATAATTTGCATTATTATTATAATTTAATGCTGATGAATCAATGCAACCATAAATAGGATATATACATTCTTCATTATTAAACACTGCAGTACTATCATAATTTAATGCAGAAGAATCTGTACAACCTATACTGAAATCACAATCACTTAAAAAGTTAAATGGAACTAAATCAGGACAATCGCCATTCAAGTTTACTTCAGAGAATCCTTGAGCTGACAACTCCCATGAAATTTCATGTGGCCAAGGATTTTCATTTGGGACACTTATAGAAAAACACCCAGGAGATAGGCAAAATAAGTTTTCACCTTCGTAACCATTATCTAGAGTTCCTGCGATTATGGTATCATTTTGATCATCAATGATGTAGTAGTGATTCCCATTCCAACCGTCACCATATGAGTCAAATAAATTCATTTTAACAATCCATTCTACCCCCTCTGTACAGTATTCGCAAGAGCCATCTTCGATATTTGCAAAACTATCAAAATTTAGAGCAAATGAGTCTGTACACCCAATATTTGGAAAAATACAAGAACCATCATCGAAATTTGAATTATTAT
>CACDER010000029.1 GCA_902551855.1 uncultured Cryomorphaceae bacterium
AAATACTGATAATTCGTTGTGTACTTATGTTGATGGTATTTGCGATTCATGTGTTGAGGGAATTGTTGTGGATAACGATTCAGATAATGATGGAGTGTGTAATAATGATGAGGTTTTAGGATGTACTGATCAAGAAGCATGTAATTATGATGATAATATTACAACAAATACTGATAATTCGTTGTGTACTTATGTTGATGGTATTTGCGATTCATGTGTGGAGGGGATTGTTGTGGATAACGATTCAGATAATGATGGAGTGTGTGATAATGATGAGGTTTTGGGGTGTATAGATCAAGATGCATGTAATTATGATATTCTAGCGACTGATAATTTTGGTTGTATTTATTATCAAGAAGAAGGGTGTGGGTACTCTTATGTTGGAAATATTTATATAAATATTGAATCCTCAGTTTTACAATCTTCATCAGATTCAATTATTTTTATTGAAAATTTAGAATCACTAATCGCAACCCAATTAAATATTTCTGATGACTATGTATTTATTTTATCAATTTCATCTGATATTACTAGGTCTCAATCTTTAGTTATTTATCAAATTTTAATTGATAATTTCGATAATTTTAGTGAAACTGAAGAACAATTTTTTGCTACAATTGATCAAAGAATTTTTGATGCTGAACAATTTACTGAATCAATTGATGACAATGGATCAATTGAATTTATTTTTGGATGTACTAATCTTATAGCTGATAATTTCAACTCATCTGCAAATGTTGAAGATAATTCTTGTGAATTTTCAGATCCTGGTTGTGGGATTTTCGGTGCATGTAACTATAATCCTGATCTTAATCCTGCAAATTATGACAATGATTTGTGTGTTATAATTGGATTTTATGAATATTGTGTTGAAACCTTAGTTGGAGATTCAATTATTTATTCTGGAGAATGTTTTAACGATATCAATAACGATAATGTATGTGATGAGGAACAGATTCAAGGATGTACTGATATTTCAGCATTCAATTATAATTCAAATGCAGAGGTAGATGATGGTTCATGTGAAGATTATGTATATGGATGTTTAAATATTGACGCTTGTAATTATGATAGTCAAGCTAATAGCGATGATGGTTCTTGTTATTTTGCTCAAGGATGTGAAATTTGTCAAAATTCAATAATTTTTTCCAATGATGACGATGGAGATGGATTTTGTAATTATGGTTCAGGTATTAGTCCTGAAGAAATTCTTGGTTGTACCTCTGAAACAGCACCAAATTATAATGAATTAGCTACTGAAGATGATGGCTCTTGTGAAATTACATATGGCTGTAGTAATATAAATTATGTGGAATATCAACCTTCTGGATCATATGACCAGATAAATGATAATCTTTGTATAACATTATTCATTCAAGATTGTACCGATACAACTGCATGTAATTTTAATCCTTTAGCATCAAATTCAAATAACTCGTCTTGTATCTATCCAGATAATATTTTTAAAAACTGCAATGGTGATTGTATTAATGATGATGATTTTGATGGAGTTTGTAATGAATTAGAAATTCTTGGTTGTTTAGATCAAACTGCTTGTAATTACAATGAATTTGCTACCGATGACAGCCAAAATTGTGAATATCCCTCTCAATATTATAATTGCGAAGGTTTTTGTATAAGTGATATTGATCAAAACGGAATTTGTGATGAACTTGATATTAACGGTTGTTCTGATATTGATGCATGTAATTATAATTCATCTGTAACTACATCTTTTTATAATCAAAACAATTGCTTCTATCCTTCGTATTCATATCTTGATTGTGACAACAATTGTATCAATGATAGTGATGGAGATGGTATTTGCGATGAAATTGAAACTCTTGGTTGTGGTGATTTAGATGCACTTAATTACAGTCTTACAGCTACAGATTTTGATCAAACCCTATGTGAAAAGTTACATGGTTGTATGGATGAAACTATGTACAATTTTAATCCTAATGCTGTTATTTCTGTTCAATCTTCATGTATTCCTATTGTTGTAGGTTGCATGAATGATCAATATTTAGAGTATAATGTAATGGCTAATATTAGTGATGTAAGTCAATGCTTAGAATTAATCGTTCCAGGTTGTTTGGACTCTACAGCAAATAACTACAATCCATTAGCCAACTTAAAAGATTATTCGTGTTTATATGACCCAATTGTTGGATGTATGAATTCTACGGTATTAAATTTTAATCCTTTAGCAACCTTATCTAATCCAAGTGAATGCGGGGAACTAATAGTTTACGGTTGTACTAACTCAGAATATTTGGAGTACAACGTGAGTGCAAATATAGATGATGGATCATGTGAAACATATCCATATGCAGGTTGTACAAATCCAAATTATTTGGAATATAATGAATTTTACAATGTAGATGACGGATCTTGCCAAATTCTTCATATTTATGGATGTACCAATACTTTTGCATGGAATTTTAACCCTTTAGCTACTATTGATGATCCAAATAATCCATGTATTTTATTTGGTTGCATGGATTCTACTTTTGCTGAATTTCATAATCAAGGTTATGTAGCTACTAATGAAACATTAAATGATTGCGCTACACCAGTTTCATTTGGTTGTGTGAATTCTGCAGCTACAGAACAAACTTATAATCCAAATGCGAATGTTGACGATGGTTCATGTGAATTTGAGGCAGGTGAAGATGTTGATTTTAATTTTATTGAGACCAATAATAATATGTCAATTTTGATTCCTGATAATATTGCAATGCAGGGAAGTTTCAATAATTTCAACCCCGTCCCTGAGGGTTCTATTATTGGAGCATTTTATGGTACACTTCTAAATTTGACATGTGCTGGTACTTCTTTATATGAATTTGAAGATAACATTGATCCAAATTCAGGATCAAGTTTAGGTTTTCCAATTTTTGGTGATGATTCTTTTACAAGTGAACAAGATGGGTTTTTAAATTCTGAAATAATTCAGTGGAGACTTTTGACTCCTAATGGATTACTATATAGCATTGAACCTGTTTTTCAACCTATTGCTGGAGGGGTCAGCACAAACCAGTATGAGTCTGGCTCTTTTGCTGTAATGGCCTCAATTGAGTTCAACTTTATGTGGCAAGTGACAATAGTTGGTTGTATGAGCCCAGATTTTTTAAATTATAATCAATATGCTGTTGAAGACGGATTTGGTGGTTTCGATGATGGTTCTGCATTTCAAGATTTTTATAATAATATTACTAATGCTATTGGTCCAGATTCACTTGATGATGATGGATATTATGATATAAATGGAGATGGAATTGCAAATCCTGGTTGTCTTGCTCTCAGAAATGAGGGATGTACAGATGTGGAATCTGCTAATTACAATGTTAATGCTACAATTGATGATGGAAGTTGTTATCCTGAGATTAGAGGATGTATGGATAATGGAAGTGTATTTCAAGATTTGATTAATAATATCAGTGGAGTAGAAGTCCCTGACGGTATTGATGACGACGGTCTGTATGATAGAAATGGTGATGGTTTACCTGCTTTTAATTTTATTAATCCAGTTGGAAATATAAATTTAGATGTAAATTTTCATGTGGAAGAACTTTGTATACCAATAATCACTGGTTGTAGATCTGATATTGGAGCAGTAAATTATGTTGCTCCTATTGGAGATCCACTTCATGATATAAATACGGATTCAGAATGTTTCCCATTTATTTATGGTTGCACTGATCAAGAAGCATCAAACTTTAATCAAACAGAAGATAATCCTTCAGGTTATACTGGTTACTCAGAGTTAAATGTTACTACTGAGTACCAACCTTCAAATTGTATTCCTTCAATTTCTGGATGTATAGATTCTTCAGCTTTTTCAATGTATAATCCTCTAGCAAATTTATCTGCAACATATTCAACTGGTGTCAGTAGGTGTGTTCCAGTAATTACTGGTTGTACAGATGAACTTGCAATAAATTATTTAGAACCAATTGGAAATGAATTTATAGATATAAATACACCTGACAGTAGTTTATGTGTATACAATATTTATGGTTGCTCTAATCCATTATCAATTAACTTCAATTCTTTAGTAACTATTGATAACGGAACTTGTTTAGAGCCAATTTATGGTTGTATTGACAACGGTGAAACTTTTCTTGATTTACTTTCTAATTTTAGTTTAGATTCTATTTCAGATGGAATAGATGATGACTATCAGTGGGATTTGGGATCAAGTGAAAACGATAGTGATAATTACATTGCTGATGATTTAGCTGCAAAAAATTACAATCCTCAATCAAATATTAATGATAATACTTGTTATCCAATAATTGAAGGTTGCTTGGATGATATAGATGCATTTAATTTCATTAATCCTGTTAATAATGTTTTTATAGATGTTAATACTCAGTCAGAATGTATTCCAAAATTATTTGGATGTACAGATGTACTTGCTTCAAATTACAATATTAATGCAAATACTGACAATGGAGGTTGTTATTACAGTCCCGGTTGTACTGACGAAAATTTATTAAATTTCTGGACTCAGGGATACCTAGCTGATTTTGATGATGGATCTTGTGGAACTGATTCTGTTGAATTTTATTGTGCAGATCCCTGGTATTTAGAGGGACAATATTATCAAGACTATTTGAATGGACAAGCAAATTATATTAACTATTTTGGAAATTTCCCTCATATTTCTTCATGTATTACTCAGAAAAAAGAGTACTGCGGTGATATAAATTCTATTTCATTTTATCCAACTGGTAATGTTGATAATGGTTCTTATCAAGAATTATTCAATGGGAATTATGAAAATAATGAAATTTGTGATCCTACTCAATCTCTATTGTATTGTAATAATCCTAATTTTATGCAATATTATGGCATTAATTTGAATGTAGATTCACTAAATTCTAGACAAGAGGGAGGAAATATTATTGATAATTCACTTTGTTTAGATTCTGTAGATTTTTATTGTCCTGATTTAAATTCCATAGGATATTATGGGTTTGATAATTTTCAACAAGATTATAATATTGAAATTGTAAATAGTGGAAATGTTATTGATGAATCTCTGTGTATAGCAAATATTATTGGATATTGTAATGATTCTTCAAATGCTAGTTACTATTACAGTGACAATGTCATTGACGGTTTGTCTTCTGATTATGGTAATATAATTAATAATTCTTTGTGTACTGGAGATTCTGTGATATTTTATTGCAATGACGACTCCCAACTTGGCTTTTATGATATTAATCTTAATCAAATTGATGGAA
The DNA here is from genome assembly GCA_902551855.1 of uncultured Cryomorphaceae bacterium. Lineage (GTDB taxonomy): Bacteria > Bacteroidota > Bacteroidia > Flavobacteriales > UBA7430. The sequence goes on from CACDER010000029.1 coordinate 5,256, forward strand.
CAATCCTTCATTTATCTGGAAATATCATTGATAATGAAAATGAATGTATAGAAGATGCAGTATTTCATTGTAATGATTCTACATTTGTTGAATATTATTATGATTTACAATCACTTACAAAAACTTCAGATAGTTTATGGAATATTTATGATCCAAACTTATGTGTAAATCCAATTTACTTTGGTTGTATGGATAACAGTTCTTTTAATTTTGATGCTTCAGCAAATGTTGATGCATTTAGTTATGATGATATTTCTAGTCCTTGTTATCCTGTAATAGTAGGATGTATGGATACACTTTCTTTTAATTTTAATGACTATGATTTTGATAATTTTCGAAATGATTATAACTATCAAGATACTACCTTAAATGTTAATACAAATGATAGTTCTTTATGTATTGAAATTAAGTATGGGTGTTTAAGCGATCCAAATGCATTTAATTATTATGAACCATCTGGAAATATTATTCAAGATGAAGTAAATACTGATGATGGATCTTGTTATCCTGTTATTGAAGGATGTCTTGATTCATTAGCTTTTAACTATAATTTTACTGACCAAAATCCTGATGGTCAAATTACAAATGATAATTATATCGACGTAAATACTGATGATGGATCTTGTTATCCTGTTGTTGGAGGATGTACTGATCCTAATGCATTTAACTATAATGTAACTCTAGAAAATCCAACGGGAACTGTAACAGGAATAAATGGATTTGATGTTAATACTCAACAAGGAAATTGTATTCCAGTAATAGAGGGATGTATGAATCCTGATGCATTAAATTATTACGTTAATGCAAATACAAGTAATAATTCATGTATATTAACTTTTTTTGGATGTACTGACAACGGTGAACAATTTTTAGATTTAGTTAATAATGCCTCAGGAGAATTTATCCCCGACGGAATTGATGATGATTACCAGTATGATCTTGGGACAGGGCCAGGTGAAGATAATATAACTCCAGATAATTTACCAGCTTTTAATTATAATCAGTTAGCAAATTTAGAATTTGGATGTATTCCAATAAGAGAAGGTTGTACTGTTCCTGGAGCTTTTAATTATGACAATTCTGCAAATGTTGACGATGGCTCTTGTTTTCCAATTATACTCGGGTGTACTGACCCTACTGCATTCAATTATAATGATTATGATTTAGACGGAGAAAAAAATCCACTTACGAACAATACAAGTATTGATATTAATACTGATGATGGCTCTTGTATTGAAGTTATTGAGGGATGTCTTGATCCTCAATCAATAAATTTTAGATGTCAAATAAATCAATATCCACAATGTTACGACAATTGTTCTTTAGGAGACAATCTATCTTGTGAAGATTATTCAATTAATACTTCAAATGAATTTATTTGTGAACAAATATCCATTGGTTGTACAGATCAGGCTGCATTTAATTTTGATGTTTTTGCGAATCTTAATTTTGGTTGTATTCCGGTAATTCTAGGTTGTACTGACAGTGAAGCTTTTAATTATGTTGACACAGCAAATGTTAATGATGGCTCATGTATTCCTTTTATTTTAGGTTGTACGGATCTTCTATCCTCAAATTACAATCCATTAGCCAATTTTGATGATGGATCTTGTCAAGCTTCGATTTCTGGTTGTACAAATATCTCTGCAATTAACTATAATATTAATGCCAATATTTCTGATGGTAGTTGTATTGCAAGAATTCAAGGATGTATTGATAATGGAGAAGTATTTTTAGATTTAGTCAACAATTTGACTGGTGATTCAATTCCTGATGGAAAAGATGATGATTACCAGTATGATCTTGGAACTGGCCCCAATGAAATTCAAATTCCTGATGGTATTTCTGCATATAATTTTAATCCTTTAGCTAATGAAAATAATGGAACATGTATTGTTAGTACTTTTGGTTGTACAAATCCAAATGCCTTAAATTATAATATAAATGCCTCAATTGATGACGGTTCATGTATTTCCCCAGTCCAAGGATGTACTGACTCAACATCAATTAATTTTAATGCAAACGCAAATATTGATGATGGAACTTGTATTCCAACAATTTATGGATGTACTAATTTGAATTCAAAAAATTATAATCCAAATGCTACCATATCTGATGGATCCTGTATTGCTCCTATTTTAGGTTGTATTGATAATGGAGAAGTATTTTTGGATTTGATTGATAATTTGACTGGTGATTCAATCCCTGATGGTACAGATGATGACTATCAATGGGATTTAGGAACAGGTCCTAATGATAGCAACGTCCCAGATGGAAGTCCTGCACTTAATTATGCATCTAATGCAAATTCAAATGATTTATCATGTATTGATGCAATTTTTGGTTGTACAGTTGTAGAATCAAAAAATTATAATCCAAATGCAACTATTTCTGACGGCTCTTGTATTGCATTAATTTCAGGATGTATTGATAATGGAGAAGTATTTTTAGATTTGATTGATAATTTGACTGGTGATTCAATCCCTGATGGAGCAGATGATGACTATCAATGGGATTTAGGAACAGGTCCTACAGATACTGAGACCCCTGATGGAATACCAGCATCAAATTTCAATCCATTAGCAAATACAAATGCTGGAAACTGCTTCAATTTAGTGGAAGGCTGTATGAATAGTTTGGCATTTAATTACAATCCAAATGCTACATTATCTGATCAATCTTGTGTTGCTGTTGAAAGTGGTTGTCTTGATTCTCTTTCATTTAATTTTGATCCTACAGCAAATACTGATGATGGATCATGCATTGACGCTATTCTTGGTTGTACAGATATTTTTGCGTTTAATTATGATTCTCTAGTAAATACTGATGATGGATCATGTATTGATCCTATATATGGTTGTACAGATCCTGAATCTTTAAATTATGACTCCCTAGCTAATACTTCTCAAATTAGTGCAACAGATGATACTACTGATGTTTGTATAGAAATACAATTAGGGTGTACTTTTGAATTTTTTACTTGTAACTTTGATCCAGATGCAAATTTTGATGATGGTGAACAGTGTGATTTTGATTATGATGGGTGTCCAGAAGATTCAATAAATAGATTTATTGATAATAGACTATTAGTTTCTTCAACTCCACTTTGTTCAGATCCTTTGGCATTTAATTATACTCCAGCTGCTGATGAAAATAGTTCAGCTTGGCCTAATTCCTATATAAATCCTGAAAGTCCAAATTATAACCAAGTTTTTGCCGATAATTTTATTATTGATGATTCTTCTTGTAATTACATTTTTGGATGTACTGATCCCAATTCATTAAATTATGATCCAGATGCTGGAGTTCTTGGAGTAGATGAAGATAATGATGAGATTGCAGATCTTGACGAATTTGGTGTAATTATTGATCCCTGTATTCCAATTATTATTGGTTGTAATAATGATGAGTATTTAGAATTTAATCCAGATGCAAATTATGATCCACTTGATGAGGAGTGTATTAATATTATTGTATCTGGATGTACTGACCCTAATGCATTCAATTATTCAGATAGTGCAAACCTTGATGATGGATCATGTCAAGATATAGTTGTTGGATGTAATGACTCAACTTATTTAGAGTTTTATAATGAAACTGATCAAGCTAATGTTTATATAGTTCCTGAAATACTTGCTAATACTCCAGTTATTGATTCATTGGGGACTAATTTTTCTTGCATTACCAAAAAAGTTGTTGGGTGCACAAATGCAAATTATATTGAATTTTGGTCTATTTCATCCGAGGGATATCTTCAACAACCTGATTCCATTTCAAATTTTGACGATGGAAGTTGTATAAATGAGATAATATTTGGTTGTTTAGATACTAATTATATTGAGTATAGTTCAATTGCTAATGCAGATCAAGTTTTAAGTGAAAGTGATTCTTCCTTATGTGAAAATTTAAAACTTTTTGGTTGTATAGATCCAAATTACATTGAGTACAATCCTTTGGCAAATATGGATGATGGATCATGTACTGAACTTGCAATTTATGGATGTTCAGATTCTTCATATCTAGAATATTGGATTTTAGATTCCTTAACTTACAATAATGAGGGTATAAATGTTCTCATACCTCCTTCTGATATTCCAAATATTGATGATGGAAGTTGTTCTAATATAGTGATTTATGGATGTATGATAGAGGATGCAAGTAATTATTTCTCTGAAACTGATGATTCTTTACAAATAAATGCAGCAGATAATAATATCTGTGACGGAATTCAAGGATGTACAATATTTAATGCAAATAATTACGATCCGTATGCAACTCTTAATGATGGTAGTTGTATAGTAGTTGGATGTACTGATAGTAATGCTGCTAATTATGATTCACTTGCCACAATTGAAAGTAATTTATGTATTCAAGAAATAATTTATGGTTGTACTGACAATGGTCAAGCATTTATAGATACTTTAAATAATTATTCAGGACAAACTTATGCAGATTTTGCTATTGCTTCTCAGTCTGATTCATCACTTTTTCCTATTTACGATGATTTAGATGATGACTATCAGTATGATGTTGATGGAGATGGATTTGCATCGATAAATTATGATTCTTTAGCAAATACTGATGATGGCTCGTGTATTGCAAGAATTTCAGGTTGTACTGATTCAACATTTATTGAGTATTGGAATTTTAGTAATTATAATGATTCAGACAAATATATACTTGAAATGCCACAAATTATTGCAAATTTTGATGATGGAATTTCCTGTATAACACCAATTATAGAGGGTTGTACATATTTTAATTATTTTGAGTATGATTCTTTAGCTAACGTTAATGATGGATCTTGTGATTCAATTCATATTTACGGTTGTATGGATCAAAATTATGCTGAATATGATCCTACATACAATATTACTGGTATGGTAATGGAAAATCCATCTGAAATTGAAGTTCAGGTATTTGGATATGATCCAGATACTGTTTTTACACAAGATCCATCATTTGTATTTGCATTTGAATTATAATTTAGTGAAGGTAAACCATCTCCATCAAGATCGTACTGATAGTCATCATCATAACCATCACTACCTGAGCT
>CACDER010000030.1 GCA_902551855.1 uncultured Cryomorphaceae bacterium
TTTTATTATTTAAAAAGAAATAAACTAAATAAATCACTAAAAATATTAGAGTCAATAAAAAATCCTGAGAATCTTATTAAGTCACAATATGCTTATTATAATTACTTATTTGGTTTAATATTCTCTCAAATTCAAGTAAATAAATCGGAAAAGTTTTTTAAAAAGGCATTAAGTATTGGTCTAAGAAGTAATACTGATAAAGCAGTTGCTAAATTAAATCTAGCTGGATTAGCGATAAATAGAAGAAGAAAAAGAGAAGCAACTATTTTGATATCTGAAGTGAAAAAATTAGATAAATATAAAATGCTAAATGATCAAATTAAACTTATTAAAATACAACTTAAAAAAATTTAGATGTTTTTTACATTTTTTAAAAATAAAAAAATAAAGAAATTCAAACTTATATCGAGGTATGAAAAAAAGAAATTTTCTCGACATAAAAAAAATGACATCTCAAATAATATTGTTAAAAATGAGTTTAAAAGAAGTTCTAATTTTAGGTTAATTTTTTACATTTTAATTTTAATTGTCCTTTCTATTATAATTTTAAAATTTTAATACATGATTGAAATTCTTCCTGAATACATTGCTAATCAGATTGCAGCTGGAGAAGTAATTCAGAGACCCTCTTCAGTTGTCAAAGAATTATTAGAAAATAGTATTGATGCAAACGCCACACATATCACATTAAGTCTAAAAGAATCCGGAAAAAAAATAATTCAAGTTTCTGATAATGGGGAAGGAATGTCAAAAGATGATTCACTAAAATGTTTTAAAAAACACGCTACTTCCAAAATAAGCAATATTGATGATTTGTTTAAGATAAAGTCTAAAGGTTTTAGAGGGGAAGCTCTTTCCTCAATAGCATCTATTTCAATGATAAATCTTAAAACAAAGAAAAAAAAATTTGACACTGGAAATGAAATATTAATTGAAGGGTCAAAATTAATTTCAAATAAAGAATGTTCATCAAATACAGGAAGCACTTTTATTGTTAAAAATCTATTTTATAATGTTCCCGCAAGAAGAAATTTTTTAAAATCAGACAAAATTGAATACAAACATATCTTAGAAGAATTTATCAGAATTGCTATTTCTAATTCAAATGTTAAATTAAAACTTATTCATAACGGTAAAGAAATATATAATTTACCAATTCAAAATTTAAAAGCAAGGTTAATAAAATTATATGGTAATAAAATATCTGATAAATTATTACCAATTAATGAATCAACAAATTTGGTAAATATATCTGGATTTATATGTAAACCTCAATATTCCAAAAAAACAAGAGGTGAACAGTATTTTTTTGTTAATGATAGATTTATTAAGTCCCCATATTTAAATCATTCAGTTTTGAAGTCAATGGAAGGATTAATTTTAAAAGATCATTTTCCATCTTATTTTATTTTTTTAGAGATAGACCCAAAAAACATAGATATTAATATTCATCCAACAAAAACAGAAATAAAATTTAATGATGAAAAGTTAATTTATTCAATTTTAAAATCATGTATTAAACATTCACTTGGACAATTTAATATTATACCATCAATTGATTTTGATGTAAATACAAATTTCAAAATTCCAAATTTTGATCCAAATAAAAAAGCATATCCACCCAAAATTAAAGTTGATCCAACATTTAATCCATTTGAAAAAAATGAAAATAAAAACAATTCTTTCTGGAAATCTGTTTTTAAGGAAAATATAGATGAAATTAAAGATTTAAAAAACTATGATAATTTTGAAAATAATAATGATAATTTTTTTCAATATTTAAATAAATATATTGTTACAAATAATAATGAAGGAATCCTCGTTATAAACCAAAGAAGAGCTCACGAATATATATTGTATAATGATTATAAAAATAAAATTTCAAATATTTCAAATAATACTCAAACTTTATTACACTATATTAAAATAGATATTTCTGATCAAGATAGGATAATTGTAACTGAAAATATTGAAAAATTTAATCAACTTGGTTTCGAAATATCATTAAAAAATAAATCTATGACCATTAAAGCAAAGCCTCTTTTCTTAAATAATGAAGATACAGAAGAATTAATTTATTCAATTATTGAAAATTTTAAATTGAATTTAACTTTAGAAAACCCAATAGAAGATTTTTTTTGTTCAAAACTTGCAAAAAAAAACTCAATAAAAAATGGAAAAAAATTAAATAGTATTGAAATTAAAAAGTTAATAAATGATTTACATATAAAAAGTAAAGATTTATCTTTTTATAAAGGTGATATATTTTCATTTATGCTTAAATTTGAGGATATCAAAAAAAATATCGGTTAATGTACAGACAAGGTTTTTCATCATTCCCATTAGTTGTTAAAAATTTAATAATAATAAATGGTCTATTTTTTTTAGCTAGATATACAATTCTAAATATTTTTTCATATGATTTAAATCAATCATTTGGTCTTTATTATTATGATTCACAAAACTTCAATCCATGGCAGATAATTTCATATATGTTTATGCATGGAGGATTTACTCATATATTTTTTAATATGTTTGCTCTATGGATGTTTGGTTCTCAAATTGAAAATATCTGGGGTAGTAAAAGATTTTTAAATTACTATTTAATTACTGGATTTGGTGCAGCATTTCTTCACTATTTAATTATCCACTACCAGATTATTGATTTAAAATCAAATTTTTCACCTTACGAATTCAATGATATAGTATATAATGGTAAGTTTGATAGATCAAGTTTTCAATTTTTGAATGCTGTTTCACTATGGAAACTATATAACACACCAGTAGTTGGTGCATCTGGATCTGTATTTGGTTTACTGTTAGCTTATGGAATGACATATCCAAACCAATATATTTATCTAAATTTATTCTTCCCAATAAAAGCTAAATATTTTGTAATTATTTATGGATTACTAGAATTTTTTAGTGGAATCCAAAATTCTCCTGGTGATAATGTTGCTCATTTTGCTCACTTAGGTGGTATGCTTTTTGGATATTTACTTATTAGATATTGGAAAAGAAACGATATGAAATTCTTCTAATTTTAAAACCTTTATGAATTATTTTAAATTAAATAAATTAATCTATATTAATTGTATTATTTTCATTTTAATAAAAATAATTGATACTTTTTCATTCCTTTCTAATATTAATATTAATCACATAAAATATTCTTTAGGATTATCTTCATCATTTAATTATTTTTCTTATGATTTGATATCATTATTTACTTACATGTTTGTTCATTTTGATTTTATTCATTTTGTTATAAATATGATGTCATTTTGCTTCATTTCGAATATTTTTTTGATTTTTTTTGAAAAATATAAACTTTTCATAATTTATCTTTTTGGTGGAATGATAGGAGGAATATTTTATGTCTTTTCTCATAATTTTTTTCCTGTTTTTGATAATCAAAATGGATTATTAATAGGATCTTCAGCATCTATAATTGCAATTCTTTCTTATTTAACCTTATTAAAACCAAACTATGAGATTAATTTTATTAATTTATCATTTAAATTAAAATTCATAACAATATTTATTTTTCTCATAGATATTATTAGTATTCCCAATGGTAATCCAGGAGGACATATTTCTCATATTGGTGGGCTATTTTCAGGAATCATATTTTCAGTTTTTGAATTAAATAATAATATATTTAAACCAAAAATTTCATATTCAATAAAATCAAATAATACTAAAATAAGGAAAAAGTTTAAGACAAACATAGAATATAACTCAGAAAAAATAGAACTCAATAATAATATAAACAGGATTCTTGAAAAAATTTCAACTTCTGGTTATGATAGTTTATCAAAATTTGAAAAAGATTTTTTAAATAACAATAGTAATAACCTTTAATTTAACTTAACTGTTTCTAAATTAAGAATATTCATTTTATTCAAATTTAAATTTTCAACATTCTTTTGGGTCAATCTTATAATTTGATCATAATATAGAGGAATAATTACAAAATTATTAACAATTATGCTATCCATTTGATTGTATAATTTTATTCTTGTTGATTTATCATCAATATTATATAACTTATTGTATAAATTATCATATAATTGGTTTGAAAAATGCGTATAATTTGGCCCATAAGGTGATAAATTTTTACTGTAGAATAATGATAGAAAATTTTCAGCATCTGAGTAGTCAGCAATCCAAGATGCTCTGAATATAGACGCTTTGGAGGAAGAAACTATTTCTCTATGAGTTGATGGAGGAGATACAATTAAATTAACATCTATTCCTAAATTCTGCCATGAATTTTGTATAAATTCAGATACATCAACATAGTTAGGAGTTGTATATATATCAAGATGATTTAGTGTATATGTTTTTTTTAAATTATCAATGATTTTCTTTGATTTATTAAAGTCATAATTACTTATTTTAAAATTTTCAATATGACCATCCATTCCCTTTGGAATAAAACCTCCGATTCCAGGATTTCCAATATTATTTCTTAAATATTTGATAATTTTATTTTTATCAATAGAGTTATTTAAAGCCATCCTAAAGTCCTTAATTAATAAATTAGAGTTTATTTGACCATGATCGACTAAAATTCCTAGAAATTCAGTATTAAAAAATATAGATTTATTAAAATTAAATTTTTTGTTAAATTTTTCTTTTAAAGATCCATTTTTATTTAGAATCTCGTTTTTATAAGAATTTTCAACATCTGATATAAATTCTAAATTTCCTTTAACAAATTCTAAGAAAGAAGTCTGCTTATCTGGTATGAATGATATTGAAATAGCGTCAATATAAGGTAATCTATTGTTTAAGCTATCAAATTCATAATAATAATTATTTTTTATTAATATTAACTTAGTATTTAATTTATGATATTTAAATTTAAATGGACCAGTACCAACAGGAAATTGGAAAAAATCTTTTATAAACTCAGATTCTTTTGGAATTATTGAACAATATTTCATTGATAATAATTCTAAAAAAAATGGATTTTTTTTATTTAGTATTATTTTAACAGTTTTAGAATCAATAACATTAATTTCTTTAACGTTCTCCATTATCCAATATCCTGGAGATGCATTTGAAATATCTTTTATTCTATCTAATGAATATTTTACATCATTAGAATTTAATTTTCTCTGTTTTATTATTGAGTTAAATTTATCACTTTCATGAAAATATATTTCGTCTCTAATTTTAAATTCATAAATAAATCCGTTTTCTTTTATTTTCCATTCATGAGCAATAGATGGAATAATATTCAAATTTGAATCAAGTTTAACTAGTGTGCTGTAAATATGGTTACAGAACCAATTATGAGATTGATTTTTTGAATATAATGGATCAAATGATTGAAGTCCAGAAATTTCATTATATCTAAAAACTTTTTTTTCAGATACATCGATTTCATTTGAATTACATGAAATCAATAAAAAAAAAATGAATATTATTATTACCAAAGTAATTAAAAATATTAAAAAAAATTAAATTTGTAACTAATATAATATTATTAATATTATTAAATTATAAAAATGAAAAAAATTGCTTTTCACACATTAGGATGTAAACTAAATTTTTCTGAAACTGAATACATTCAAGAAAGTTGTTTAAAAGGTAATTACACTTTAGTTAATTCAAATTTAATTTCTGATATATACGTAATAAACACTTGTTCTGTTACAGAAAATGCTGATAAAGAATGTAAATATTTGATAAGAAAATTTAAAAAACAAAATCCTTCTTCTAAAATTATTATTATTGGTTGCTATGCTCAACTAAAACCAAATGAAATCATAAAAATAAAAAATGTTGATTTAGTATTAAGTATAAAGGAGAAATTTCAAATTACAAAATATTTAGATGATTTGTTTAATGAAAATGATTCAAGAGTATATTCATGTGATATTAATGAAGTTAAAAATTTTCAAACGTCTTATTCTATTAATAATAGAACTAGATCATTTTTAAAAGTTCAAGATGGATGTGACTACAAATGTACCTATTGTACAATACCAAGGGCAAGGGGATTATCAAGAAGTGATACTGTTGAAAATGTAATAAAACAAATAAATGAAATTTCTAAATCGGATATTAAAGAAATTGTTTTAACCGGAATAAATTTGGGAGATTTTGGTAAAAGCAATCCAAACAATAGATTTCGTCAAAGTTCTTTACTTAGATTAGTCAAAGAAATTGAAAAACTGCAAAATAATATAAGATTTAGACTATCATCTATTGAACCTGATCTTTTTGACAGAGAAATAATTGACTTTATATCAAAATCAAAAAAATTTGTTCCTCATTTTCACATACCACTTCAGTCAGGTTCTAATTTAATTTTAAAAAAAATGAAAAGAAAATATGACACTAAATATTACCATGATCTGATATATTACATAAAAAATAAAATACCATTTTCTTCAATTGGTTGTGATGTTATTGTTGGATTTCCTAATGAATCTGATGAAAATTTCAAAGAAACTTACTCTTTTCTGGATAAAATTGATATATCTTACCTACACGTTTTTCAATTTTCCAAAAGAAATAAAACCAAAGCTTCATTAATGGATAATACAATTGAAAAAAATATTAAAATCAATAGAAGTAGAATACTTAGAGATCTATCCACTAAAAAAAGATTTACTTTTTATAAAAAAAATATAGGTCAAACAAGATCAGTTCTATTTGAAAATGATAATAAAAACGGATTCTTATTTGGATATACAGAAAATTACATAAGAGTAAAAACAAAATATGATCCTGGTTACAGAAATCAGATAATTAATGTTAAAATAGATAAATTAACTGGTGATGGAAATATATTAACAAAAATTAATTAAAATGTTCCCAACTGTAAGTCACATAGTACAATATTTTACTGGAACTTTTATTAATCTACCATTTAAAACATTTGGTTTATTTGTAGCTTTAGCCTTTTTGTCAGCTGGATTATTTATAAATATTGATTTAAAAAATAAGTACCAACAAAATAAAATATCAAAAACCAAAATTAAAATATATATAAACAAACACAAGAATATTTATAACTATATTTTTATTTTTTCAACTTACTTTTTCCTTTTTTTTAAAGGTATTCATGCATTTAATAACTATAATGAATTTAGTTATGATACTCTATCATTTATTTTTTCATTAGATGGTTCTATTTATGGAGGAATAATTGGATTATTTTTAAGTTTAATTTATTCAGTCTATTTTTATTACCATTCAAAGGATAAAAAAGAAGAGATAATTGAAAGAGATGTTATACCAAACGATATCACTTCTAATTTACTCTTAGTAACTGCAATTTCGGGCTTAATAGGTGCTAAAATCTTTCATCAACTTGAAAATTGGAATGATTTTATCTCAGATCCCATTAATCAATTATTTTCTGGTGGGGGTTTAACATTTTATGGAGGATTAATTTTTGGATCAATTTCAGTAATATACTATGTTAGAAGATTTAATATTAATTCATTTACTATTGCAGATATAATGGCAGGCCCATTAATGCTTGCATATGCAATTGGAAGGATAGGATGCCATATGTCAGGAGATGGAGATTGGGGAATTCAGAATACAAATATTAAGCCCAATTTTCTTGAATTTATTCCAGATTGGTTATGGGCATATAATTATCCAAATAATGTAATAAGATCAGGGGTGAAAATTCAAGATTGCACTGATCCCCTTGGTGTATATTGTTATCAACTTCCATATAATGTCTATCCAACTGCAATATATGAATCAATAATTTGTATTATATTATTTATAATTCTGTGGAACTTAAGAAAAAAGATTGAAATTTCAGGTATTCTTTTTTCGATATATTTAATATTTAATGGTATTGAAAGATTTTTAATTGAAAAAATTAGAGTTAATAATAAAATTTATTATGGTTATACTCAGGCAGAAATAATTTCATTTATGTTAATTATTATTGGATTTATTAGTATTTTTGTCTTATGTTATTTAAACTCTAAAAGAAAAATATAAATATGTTAAGATTTCTAATTTATTTACTTCCACTAAGCATACTTTCTCAAACTCCTTCAAATTTTGAAATTGGACAAAAGCCTAGTGATAAAATTTTGAATATTGAAATGATAAATATTGATGACAAATTATATAGTCTAAATAATCTAAGTTCAAATAACGGTTTATTGATAATATTCTCCTCTAACACGTGTCCATTTGTTCTCATGTGGCAAGATAGATATAAAATAATTGAAAGGTTATGTAAAGAGAATGAATTAGGCTTAGTATACATCAATTCAAACTCAAAAAATAGAAATGATGTTGATTCGCACTCCAATATGAAAAATTATCATTTGAACAATAATTTAGAATTTCCTTATCTACTTGATAAAAATAACATTATTGCTGATTATTTTGACGCTAAGACTACTCCTCATATTTTTTTAATGAATAATAATTATGAACTAGTATATAAAGGAGCAATTGATGATAATTACAAAAGTTATAAAGATGTGACAAATTTCTACATAAATGATGCTATTATTAATATGATTAATAAAAAACCTTTAACATTAAATTACACAAAGCCAGTTGGTTGCAGTATCAAAAGGTTAAGTCATAAATAGTAACTTTTTTTCAAAATATTTTAACTTTTTTTAATTAATTAAACATTCATAATTAATGTATCTTATAAAAAAATTTATATTATATATTTATTCATTATTTTATTTGTACATAGGTATTAATCATTTTACAAATCCTACTTTTTTTTATTTAATCATTCCACCTCTAATTCCATTTAAAAATTTTATAATTTATCTTACCGGTATAATCGAAATAACTGGAGGTTTAATGATATTATTTAAAAAATATAGAAATTTTGGATCTAATTTAATTATTTTCTTATTGATAATTGTTTTTCCTGCAAATATCTACATTGTAATTTCCGAAAATATACAAGAAATACTTAATTTATCTTTTTCGGCCTCGCTAATTAGATTATTTTTTCAACTACCTTTAATTTTAGTTGCAAGCTGGTTTAGATATGATAGAATGAATAATTTTGTGGAATTATTTTATGTAATTATTTCATTAATAACAATAATTTATTTTATAACATTATGACCAAAAAGAAAAAAGCAATTATAGTTGGTTCAGGAATATCAGGTATAGCGACAGCTATTAGATTAAATAAAAAAGGATATGAAACCCACATATATGAAGCAAATTCATATGCAGGAGGAAAAATAAGAGAAATTAATAAAGATGGTTATAGATTTGATATGGGGCCATCTCTACTTACTAAACCTGATTTATTAAATGAACTATTTGAATTAGAAAATGAAAATATTAAAAATTTTATTAAGATAAAGAAACTTGATGAAATTTGTAAATATTTTTTTAATGACAAAACATCCGTAGTAGCTTATTCAAATACAAAAAAATTTGCCAGTGAATGTGCTAAAAAATTTAACATAAATGAAAAAAAAATTATAAAATTTTTAAATAAATCGAAATATATTTATGACAATACAAGTTTTATTTTTTTAGAAAAAAGTTTACACAAAATTTCAAGTTTTTTAAGTTTTAAAGTCTTAAAATCATTTTTATTAATACCTACTTTAAATATTTTTAGAACTATGAATTCTGTTAATCAAAAAATATTTAAAAATAAAAATCTTATCCAAATATTTAATAGATATGCTACTTACAATGGATCTAACCCATATAAAGCATCAGCGATTTTAAATGTGATTCCTCATTATGAATTTAATATAGGTGCATATTTTCCTTCTGATGGAATCTATTCTATTATATCAGGATTATCAGTATTAGCAAAAAAAAAAGGAGTTAAATTTCATTTTAATAAAAGAGTAGACGAAATAATCTATTCAA
>CACDER010000031.1 GCA_902551855.1 uncultured Cryomorphaceae bacterium
AAAGAGAAATAAATGATTTCTCCTCTCTTAGCCAAAGAATTATGTCCTTAAAAAAAGAAATTAAAGAATTAAATAATACTATTACAAATCTAGCTATTGATATTTCAAAAAATCGAAAAAAAACTTCCATGAATTTGGAAAATCACGTTCTCAGTTTTTTAAAAAAAATATATATGCCAGATGTTAAATTTAAAGTTCATTTTAATAAAAAAAATAATTTTTCAATAGATGGTATAGATGAAGTAAATTTTTTATTTTCTTCGAGTATAGGACTTCCAATTAATAAATTATCTAAAATTGCTTCAGGTGGAGAGAAGTCAAGACTTATGTTAGCAATTAAGTCTATTTTCAACAATTTCTTTAATAATTTTTGTTTAATATTTGATGAAATTGATAATGGTATTTCAGGTAAAATTGCAGTTAGATATGGTGAAGAGTTTGTCAATATTTCCAAAAATAACCAAATTATAGTTATAACACATCTTCCTCAAATTGCTGCTAAAGCTGAACATCATTTCAAAGTTATAAAAATCAAGGAATCAAGTAAATATTATTCAACTATTAAAAAATTAAATAAACAACAAAGAATTTATGAAATATCATCAATGGTTTCAGGAGAAAATATTTCAAAACATTCATTAAATAATGCTAAATCATTGATGTAATTTATTATATTTAGTTAAAATTAAAAATCTAAAAAATGCTATTAAAAGGAAAAAAAGGAATAATTTTTGGTCCATTAAATGATAAGTCAATCGCTTGGAAAGTTGCTGAAGAATGCCATAAAGAGGGTGCAGATTTTGTTTTGTCGAATGCTCCAATTGCAATAAGAATGGGTGATATCAATAAGCTAGCTAAATCTTGTAATTCAATTGTAATACCTGCTGATATTTCCTCAGTCAGTGACATAGAAAATTTATTAAATGAAACTAAAAATTATTTTAATAGTAAAATTGATTTTGTTTTACATTCTGTTGGAATGTCCTTAAATGTTAGAAAGAAAAAACACTATACTAACCTAAATTATGATTTTTTATTCAAAGGATTAGATGTATCTGCAATATCATTTCATAAGATTCTTCAAACACTATATAAAAATGATTTTATAAATGAATGGGGCTCTGTTGTCGCTCTTTCATATATAGCTGCTCAAAGAACTTTTCCTGATTATAATGATATGGCTGATAATAAATCTTTTCTTGAGTCAATTACAAGAAGTTTTGGTTACCATTTTGGAAAAAATAAAAATGTAAGAATAAATACAATTTCTCAATCGCCAACAATGACTACTGCAGGAAGCGGAGTTAAAGGTTTTGATAAATTTTATAAATATGCTGAATTATTATCCCCACTTGGAAATGCTAGTGCTCTAAATTGTGCAAAATTTATAGTTACCCTTTTCTCAGATTACACAAAAATGTTAACAATGCAAAATATTTATCATGATGGAGGATTTTCATCGACAGGTGTAAGTAATGAAATCATTGAGAAGATTTAAATCTATTTTTTGATTTTTTTATTTTTTAATACTTTTACAACAATTTTTTCATTTTTATTGTCATAATCAACGGATACTTTATCACCACTTTTGATATTGTTTTGAATCATTTCCTCTGCTAAGTTATCTTCAACATACTTTTGAATAGCTCTTTTTAGGGGTCTAGCTCCATATGAAGGATCAAAACCATTTTTAGAAATAAACTTCTTGGCAGAGTTAGTTATCTTTAAATTAAATCCAATTTTATCTAATCTTGTAAGTAATTTTTCAATTTCGATTTCAATGATTTTATCAATATCTTCGGTTTTCAGTGAATTAAATAAAATTATTTCATCTATCCTATTTAGGAACTCAGGAGCAAACTTTTTCTTTAGTGATTCTTTAATTATACTCTTAGAATAATCTTCAGAATTATTTTTCTTTGCAATTGTACTGAAACCAACTCCAGAGCCAAAATCTTCAAGTTTCCTGCTACCTATATTTGATGTCATTATTATGATTGTGTTCTTGAAATCAATTTTTCTTCCGAGACTATCTGTGAGTTCCCCATCATCTAACGCCTGAAGTAAAAGATTAAATATATCTGGATGTGCTTTTTCTATTTCATCAAGTAAGATAACTGAATATGGTTTTCTTCTCACTTTTTCAGTTAGTTGTCCAC
The DNA here is from genome assembly GCA_902551855.1 of uncultured Cryomorphaceae bacterium. Lineage (GTDB taxonomy): Bacteria > Bacteroidota > Bacteroidia > Flavobacteriales > UBA7430. Next base: position 2,160 of record CACDER010000031.1, read on the forward strand.
CCTCTTCATATCCAACATATCCGGGAGGTGCTCCAATTAACCTTGAAATAGCGAACTTCTCCATATATTCACTCATATCAATTCTTATCATTGAAGAATAATTATCAAAAAGTAAATTAGATAATTCTTTTGCTAATTGAGTTTTACCAACTCCAGTTGGACCCAGGAAAATAAATGAACCTATAGGCTTATTAGGATCTTTAAGACCAACACGATTTCTTTGAATTGCTTTAACAACTTTTTCAATTGCTTCATCTTGGCCAATAACTTTCTCTTTTATTTTTGAAAACATTGACGAAAGCTTAAGATTTTCATTTTCAGCGATTCTTTTTATTGGTATTCCGGTAATCATTGATATGACTTCAGCAACATTTTCTTCAGAAACAATTTCTTTTTGACTTTTTAATTCTTCCTCCCATGATATTTGTGCATCTAGTAACTCATTTTCAGTTAATTTTTCAATATCTCTCAGGTGAGCAGCTTTTTCATACTTTTGTTTTTTAACAACATCAATTTTTTCATTTTTAATTTCTTGTAGCTTTTCCTCTAAATCAATTATTTTTTTTGGCACATTTATATTTGATATGTGAACTCTTGAACCAGCTTCATCTAATGCATCTATTGCCTTGTCAGGTAAGTACCTGTCACTGATATATCTATTTGTTAATTCAACACAAGCAACTATAGCATCATTTGTGTACTCAACATTATGGTGGTCTTCATATTTATCTTTAATGTTTTTAAGTATTAAAATTGTTTCGTCTATTGAAGTAGGTTCGACTAAAACTTTTTGGAATCTTCTTTCAAGAGCCCCATCTTTTTCAATATTCTGTCTATATTCGTCTAATGTAGTAGCCCCTATACACTGAAGATCTCCTCTTGCAAGAGCAGGCTTAAAAATATTTGATGCATCAAGGCTACCTGCAGCGCCACCTGCACCTACAATTGTATGAATTTCATCAATAAATAAGATTACATTAGGGTTTTTTTCTAATTCATTCATTACTGCTTTCATTCTCTCTTCAAATTGACCTCTATATTTAGTTCCTGCAACAAGTGATGGTAAATCAAGTGTTATAATTTGTTTATCAAATAAAACTCTTGAAACTTTTTTTTGTATTATTCTTAAAGCTAAACCTTCAGCTATAGCAGATTTTCCTACACCAGGTTCTCCAATTAACAATGGGTTATTTTTTTTTCTCCTAGATAAAATTTGAGAAACTCTTTCTATTTCTTTCTCTCTACCAATAACTGGATCTAATTTTCCTTCTTCAGCAAGTATGGTTAGATCTCTTCCAAAATTATTTAATACAGGTGTTTTAGATTTAATTTTTCTTTTATTGGGCTTGTCTATATTTAAATTTTTGGATTCTCTACTTTCGAAATTTGAATCTTCAAAATCATTGTCATCTGATTTTTTTTTCGATAATAGAGTTTCATTATTTTTTTCGTCATTAATTCTAAACTCAAACTGTTCTTTAACTATATCATAATTTATTCCCGTTTGATAAAGTAATCTTGTTATTGGATCAGATTCATTTCTTAGTATACAAAGTAATAAATGTGGAGTTCCAATAAGTTTACTGTTGTATAATTTTGCTTCTAAAAATGTTGTTTTAAGTGCTTTTTCTGCTTGTTTTGTTAAGGGTAGGTTAGAGGAAATTTTAGAAGTATTTAGAGATTCAGTTTTACAAATATCTTCAACATTTTTTCTAAGATTTTTAATATCTAATCCAAGAGATATTAGAATTTCCAAAGCCATACCCTCACCATCTCTTATTATACCAAGCAACAGGTGTTCAGTTCCAATAAATTTGTGCCCTAATCTTATGGCTTCTTCTTTACTATATTGGATTACATCTTTGACTCTTTCTGAAAAATTATCGTCCATCTTAACTGTAAAATTATCATTATTTTTTTAAAGATATACAGGTTTTTTTTATTATTTACCAAATTGTTCAAATTTTTTAACATTAATAACAAAATTGTTAATTAATTACTCAAATTTGTTAAATATTTCATTCTTATTTAAGTTATATTCGTTTATAAAATTTAAAAATTGTATTATGTCTGAAGGAGAAAAAATTGTCAAAATCAACATTGAAGAAGAAATGAAATCTTCATATATTGATTACTCTATGTCAGTAATTGTTTCAAGAGCTTTACCCGATGTAAGAGATGGGTTTAAACCCGTTCATAGAAGAGTATTATTTGGAATGCATGAGCTTGGAATTAGATCTACCGGTTCTTTCAAAAAATCAGCAAGAATAGTTGGAGAGGTATTAGGAAAATATCATCCTCATGGTGATACTTCTGTTTATGATTCAATGGTAAGAATGGCTCAAGATTGGTCTCTTAGATATTTACTTGTAGATGGTCAAGGAAATTTTGGTTCAATTGATGGTGATGGACCTGCTGCTATGAGATATACTGAAGCAAGATTAAAGAAAATATCTGAAGAAATGCTTAAAGATATAGATAAAGAAACGGTAGATTTTAGATTAAATTTTGATGACTCTCTTGAAGAACCTAATGTTTTACCTTCTAGAATACCTAATCTTTTAGTTAATGGTGCCTCAGGTATTGCTGTTGGTATGGCTACTAATATGCCTCCTCATAATTTGTCAGAAGTAATTGATGCAACATGTGCTTTTATTGAAAACAATCAAATTGAAATAGAAAGTTTGATGCAATTTATCAAAGCTCCTGATTTTCCTACTGGTGGAGTTATATATGGATATGAAGGAGTCAAATCAGCCTTTGAATCTGGTAGAGGTAGAGTAGTTGTTAGAGCCAAAACGTTATTTGAAGAAATTGATGGAAGAGAATGTATTATAGTTACTGAAATACCATATATGGTAAATAAAGCTGATATGATAAAGAAGACAGCTGATTTAGTAAACGATAAGAAATTAGTTGGAATTTCTGATATAAGAGACGAATCTGATAGAAACGGAATGAGAATTGTTTACTTATTAAAAAGAGATGCTATTCCAAACATAGTTTTAAATAAACTTTTTAAGTTTACTTCGCTTCAGAGCTCATTTTCTGTAAATAATATTGCTTTAGTTAAAGGTAGACCAATGTTACTTAACTTGAAGGATATGATTAAATATTTCGTTGATCATAGACATGAGATAGTAATCAGAAGATCAAATTTTGAACTAAAGCAAGCAAAAAAAAGAGCTCATATCTTAGATGGTTTGTTAGTTGCCTTGAAGAATCTTGATCAAATAATTGAATTGATTAAAAAATCAAAAAATCCCGAAACTGCTAAAACTGAACTTCTTAATAGTTTTGATTTATCTGATATACAAGCTAAATCCATATTAGAATTAAGATTACAGAAATTAACTGGTTTAGAACAAGAAAAAATTAAAAATGAACACAAAGAATTAATGGATAAAATTTCTGAATTAGAAAAAATATTATCAACTGAAGATATAAGAATGACTATTATAAAAGATGAGCTTCTTCAGATAAAAGATAAATATGGTGACAAAAGAAGAACAAATATTGAATATTCAAGTTCAGATTTAAGTATTGAAGATATGATTCCAAATTCTGAAGTTGTCATAACAATATCACATTTAGGTTATGTTAAAAGAACTTTGTTATCCGAATACAGAACTCAGTCAAGAGGAGGTGTTGGTTCTACTGGAGCAACTACTAGAGATAATGATTTTTTAGAACATATATTTATGGCTACAAATCATAATTATATGTTGTTTTTTACTGAAAAAGGTAAATGTTTTTGGTTAAAAGTTTATGAAATTCCAGAAGGTAGTAAAATTGCAAAGGGAAGGGCTATTCAAAATCTTATTAACATAGATAAAGATGATAAGGTAATGGCATTTTTAAATGTAAAAAATTTGAAAGATCAAGATTACATCAATAATAATTATATTATTATGTGTACAAAAAAAGGAGTTATCAAAAAAACAAGGTTAGAGTCTTATTCAAGACCCAGAATTAATGGTATTAATGCAATTGGAATTAGAGAAGGTGACCAGCTCCTTGAAGCAAAATTGACTGATGGCAACTCCTATATAATGTTAGCTGCTAAATCTGGTAAAGCAATTAGATTTCATGAATCTAAAACAAGATCAATGGGAAGAAATGCAACTGGAGTAAGAGGTATAAGAATTGATTCTAATGATGAAGTTGTTGGGATGATTTGTATTAATAATGAACTTTCTTCAATACTGGTTGTATCAGAAAATGGATATGGAAAAAGATCTCTTCTTAGTGATTATAGAGTTACAAATAGGGGAGGTAAAGGAGTAAAAACCATAAACATTACAAAAAAAACTGGAAAATTGATTGCATTAAAAAATGTTAATAATGAAAATGATTTAATGATAATTAAAAAATCAGGAGTAACAATAAGAATGCATGTTGAAAATATGAGAGTTATGGGAAGAGCTACTCAAGGAGTTAGATTAATAAAATTAAAAGACAACGAAAACATTGCAGCAGTAGCAAAAGTAAATAAAGATGAAAGTGATAATAGTTCAGAAGAAATAAAAAATTAAAAATATACTATCATGAACAAAATAATTTTATTAATTGTTATAATATTTCAGTCATTAAACTTATTAGCTCAAAAAGCAGAACTGACAAGTGCTATCCTATCTTTTAGAAAGCAGGATATGTTAACATCAAAGAATTACATTTTAAAAGCTGAGCAGAAAATCAATGAAGGGGGAGTACTTAAAGTGAAGGATTTATCTAAATTATATTACCACAAAGGATTAGTATTCTTTAATATTTATTTTTCAAATATAGATAATATTGATATACTAGATAATTTAACAAATTTAGATATTTCTTATGAATCATTTAAAAAGGATGTTTATTTAGAATCAAGTTCATATAGGGATAAATCTTTGATTGAAATTAAAAGATGTTCACAATCTTTTAATGATTTAGCATATAAGGCATATGAAAGTAAAGACTTCAGTTCTGCCACTAGTTTTTTTGAAAAAGTTTATAGTATTAATTCTTTAGATTTTTTTAATTATATTGATACGATGAGTCTCTACAATGCTTCAGTAAGCGCAATTCAGGATAGTAATTATGATAAATCTATTTCAATTCTTGAAAAATTAATAACTATTGATTCACTAAATGGTGATTATTACTTGAATTTAATTAAAGAATATACCAAGATTGGTGATACAGACAAAAGATTTGCGACCATTTCAAGGGGAAGATCAAATGTCCCTCAAAATACTGCAATTATATTTGAAGAAGTCAATTATTATCTAGAATTTAATAAAAATAATGAGTTACTTGAAGTTCTTGATATAGCCATTAAAGCTGACCCTAATAATAAAGTTTTATATTTTGCCAAAGCTTCAACACTAACTACAGAAAAAAAATATGAGATGGCAAGATTAGCTTATGAAAAATCAATAGAAATTGATTCTAATTATTTTGATGCATATAATAATTTAGCAAGTTTATATTTAGACCAAGCAGTACCAATAATTGAAAAAATGAATAATTTAGGTCTAAGTTCATCTGATCAAAAACAATATGATATTCTGAAACAAAAAAGAAACAACTTGTACAAAAAAGCAAAGCCTTTCTTAATTAATGCAGTTAGAATAGACAGCTCTGCTATCCAAGTTTTAAAAGCATTAAAAGATGTTTGCTATCAAACTGATGACATAGACTGTTTTAAAGATATTAATTCAAAGCTTAAAAATATTAACTAGTTATACATAATATATATTATAAGACAATATATGAGTAAGATTCATTATATAATATCAATAGCAATTATTTTTTTTTCTTGTAAAAAAGATTATCATAATAAATTTTATGATAAACTAAGTGTTCAAAATGATATGAATCACTTTTCTAAAAACGAAAAAGATTTAATAATAAATTATGTAATAAGACATTCCTTTAATAAACCTGACTCATTAAAGCCTAATTATGATACTATAAGATATATAGATATGATTAATGCTCAAATTAAATTTGAAAGAGAAAGTTTTGTTTTAGATTCCTTAAAAAATTTGTACAGGAAAAAAAATTAGTTGTTTTTTATCAATTCAAGATAATGTAATGTATCGCTTAAAAATTTTTCTAGGCTTGAATTTTCCTTAATTTTAATAGTAAAGTCATATATATTTTCATTTTTATTGAATTTACCAACTTTAAATATAGATTTACTAAGTGTTGAAATATACTTAAGTGGTAAAATTTCATCTAGACTAAAATTTATTAGTATGTCAAAATTATTAAACAAAAATTTATCAACTACTTTACTTTTCGGCTGACCTAAAAAATTGATATCTTTCTTGAAAAAAAAATTAAAATACATTGAAGGTGAATAATTTATATCTTTTTGATTGGAGTCAATATATCCTAGAGTTACTATATTATTATTTTTGGTAGAAATATCAGATGTAAATTTTTTTATTAAATCAATATTTGAGTCAATTGAAGCATCAAAGATAATTCCAATTTTTCTTGCATCTGATATATTCATTGATTTAAAATATCTTTTATTTGTTATATTATAATTCTTAATTTTCCAATTTGAATAATAAATTAATATATTTTTAAGAATATTCATTTTATCATATTTAAAAATGTTAATTCATCAACAATTTTAATTCCTAGTTTATTTGCTTTTTCATATTTTTTTGGTCCCATTTTTTTACCAGCTAAAATAAATGAAGTATTCTTTGAGATTGATGTCATGTTATTGCCTCCATTAATTCTAATTATTGACTTTAATTTATCTCTTGAAAAAGAATCAAATTTACCAGAGATCATTATATTTTTACCATTTAATTTTTTGTTATAGTTTTCATTATTTTCTATTTCAAAATTTAATCCGATTTTTTTTAATTTATTAATTATTTTTAAGTTTAGTTTGGAATCAAAGTATTTAACTATACTTTTTGCTATCTCTTCACCAACGTCCTCAATTTCAATAATTTCATTAAAACTAAGATTAATTAAATTATCAATATTTTTGACTTTATTAGCAATTTTGAAAGAAACCGTCTCTCCAACATGTCTAATACCCAAAGAAAATAAAACTCTACTAAATTCAACATCTTTTGAAGATTCAATACTTCTAATTAAATTTTCAATAGTTTTATGCTTAAAAACTATTTTATTTCTATTTGATATTTTTTTAAAGACTTCATTTATCCTTTCTGAATTATTTGAATTTATTAATTCATCAACATAATTTAATTTTTTAT
>CACDER010000032.1 GCA_902551855.1 uncultured Cryomorphaceae bacterium
TTGTATGGATGCTAATTATATGGAATTCAATATAAATGCAAATGTAGATAATGGAACTTGCAATACATCTTGGGAATTAGGATATACTACAGTAGAAAGTTTGAATTTTAATTTGTATGATGAAATTTCGGCAATTGAATATCAAATTGATTCAGTAATTGCTAATCAATGTGCAATTACTGTTCAGTTTCAAGAAGGTTGGAATATGTTTGGCTACACGGCTTCAACCCCAGATGATATTGGAGAAGTAATGAAAGATTTTGATGATTATATAGAAATATTAAAGGATAATAATGGAGATCAGTATTGGCCAGAATTTAATTATAATTCAATAGGAGATTTTACTCCTGGTTCTGGATATCAAATTAAGGTTAATTCACCTTTTTCATTAGTTTTTGGTAATACCGACGTAGAAAATGATGAAACTTCAAACATTTTTGGTTGTACAGATGATAATTTTATAAATTTTAATTCAAATGCAAATATCGATGATAATTCATGTTCAGATAGTTGGGATGAGGCATATTCAAATGTTTTAGATTTACAAAATATACTTCTAAATCAATTAGATTCTTTAAATTCTCAAATAAATTTATCAAATCAAAATTTTCAATGTGATACAATTAATATTCAATTTCAAGAGGGTTGGAATATGTTTGGATATTGTTCAAATCAAATTATTGATATCAGTCAAGTTCTTGGAGAAAATGATAATTATATTGATATTATGAAAGATAATAACGGAGATCAATATTGGCCTGAGTTTAATTATAATTCGATTGGCAATTTTACTCCTGGATCTGGATATCAAATTAAGGTTAATAATAGTTTTTCAATATCATTTTGATTTATCAGTCTTGTTAGAATATTTTTTTTATTGTCCTTATTGTGATGCAAATCAGTTAAAGTTGGTAGATTATTCAATTTCAAATCAGTCATTTATTGAAGATTGTGAAGTTTGTTGTAATCCGATAGAATTTCATGTAAAAGTCCGAAATAATGAAATCAAAAGTTTTGTTACTTCTGTTTTAAATTAGTTGAACAATTAAAAATTAAAAAATGTTATTAGGTTTAATTGATCTCTTGAAGAATTTTCAAAAAATTGATTCATATAACCAATTTCAAATTTTAAATACTTATTGAACTTAAAACCGAGCCCTCCATATAATCTATTTCTATCAAATACTTTACTTTGACCATTCAAAAAAATTTCATTGTAGAAACTAATATAAACTAATAATTTATTATTTCTGTTCAAATCAAGATTCTTTAGATTTAGAGGAAGATTAAAATTTAGAAAGTATCTATATCTTGTTTTATAGTCCCCATCAATAAATCTTTGTTCAAATCTGTACCTGTGTTGAAAGGAAAGTGTCCAAATTTTTTGTTTGAGTATTATTTGTTGAAATAGTCTATTTTCTTTGGAACTATATTTGATATTATTTTTATAATTATTAGAGTTGATAAATCCATAACCAATTAAAAAATTTAAATTATTAGAAAAATTTCTTCCAATTCCAGATCTAATTAGCAATTGCTCTTTATCACCAATAAAATTATAGTTTCTGTATTGAACTTCATGATGAAAATTATACTTTTCGTTTATTTGTTTGTTCCCAAAATAAATTAACCAATTACCGATATTATTATCTTGTGAGTATATCAGCAGGTGAGAAAAAAGGGCAAAGTAAAAAAATAAATTTTTCATTTTTTTAATTACAATAATTTATCTTTGTCAGGGTTTAATTTGATTAAAAATAAGCGTAAATTTAAATATTTAATTTTAGATTAAAAAAGTAAGGTTGTCAAATATGATCAAAATTGATAATACATTAGTATCGGAGGAAATTTTAGAAAAAAAATTTGTATGTGATTTGTCTTCATGTAAGGGTGCCTGTTGTATTGAGGGGAATTCAGGAGCACCTCTTGAAAAAAATGAATTAAAAAAATTGGAGCATTCTTATCAATATATTAAAAAATATATGACTGATGACGGAATTAAAGAAGTTGAATCAAATGGAACTTGGACAGTTGATATTGATGGAGATTATGAAACCCCTTTGGTGAAAAATAAAGAATGTGTTTATGCTTATTATGATAAAAATAAAATTTTAAAATGCTCTATTGAAACAGCGTTTAACAAAAATAAAATAAATTTTAAAAAGCCAATTTCTTGTGAGTTATATCCAATTAGAGTTAATGTAATTGGGAATCTTTCAGCTTTGAATTACCATAATTGGGAAATCTGCAATTCTGCATGTATTTTAGGAGAAAAATTAAAGGTTGAAACCTATATTTTCCTAAAAAAAGGATTGATTAAAAAGTTTGGAAAACCATGGTATAACAAGTTGCAAAAAGTTGCAAAAAATTATTTAAAAAAAATTAAAAATTTGAAATAAAAAATTGTTTTTAACATTCTAAATAAAATATAAAGTCTTTAAAAACATGGATAATTGGTCAAGATACTAAGCATTTGTTAAAAACTTCAATTAAGAAAAAATATTATCCTATTGTTTATCATGTTTTTTATTAAAATATTTGTAAAGCTCAATTTCTTTTGGGCTTTTTTTCACTCTAACAGATAAATAAATATAAATTATGCAAGAAAAGATTTTTGAAGAACCAATTTTAAAAGAAAACAAGGATAGATTTGTTCTTTTTCCAATAGTTCATCATGACATTTGGAAGTTTTATAAAAAAGAAGAAGCAAGTTTTTGGACTGCTGAGGAAATTGACTTGAGTCAGGACCTAGACGATTGGAATAATAAGTTAAATGAAGATGAAAGATATTTTGTAAAACATATTCTTGCCTTTTTTGCTGCGTCTGACGGAATTGTTAACGAAAACCTAGCAGAAAATTTTTTGTCCGAAGTTCAGTATACTGAAGCAAAATTTTTCTATGGTTTTCAAATAATGATGGAAAATATCCACTCTGAAACCTACTCATTATTGATAGATACATATGTTAAAAATAAAACAGAAGCTAATAAGCTTTTTTCTGCAATTGAGACATTTGATGCTATTAAAAAGAAGGCAGAATGGGCTTTGAATTGGATTGAATCTCCAAGTTTTGCAGAAAGAATTATTGCATTTGCTGCTGTAGAGGGTATATTTTTTTCAGGATCATTTTGTTCAATTTTTTGGCTCAAGAAAAGAGGTTTAATGCCAGGATTAACTTTTTCTAACGAACTTATATCAAGAGATGAAGGCTTACACTGTGATTTTGCTTGCTTATTACACAATGAGCATATAGTAAACAAGGTTCCAAAAGATAAAATCAAACAAATTTTAACAGAGGCCTTAGATATTGAAAGAGAGTTTATAACAGAAGCTTTACCTGTTAAATTAATTGGAATGAATGCCGATTTAATGACACAATATTTAGAATTTGTAACAGACAGATTGCTCGTAGAATTAAAATGTGAGAAGATTTATAATGTTGAAAACCCATTTGATTTCATGGATATGATTTCATTGCAGGGAAAAACAAATTTCTTTGAAAAAAGAGTTTCTGAATATCAGAAAGCGGGAGTTTTAGGAAAAGAAGAAAACTCTGGATTTACAATGGATGCAGAGTTTTAGTTTAATTTTATAAATAATAATTTATGTTTGTTCAAAAAAGAGATGGAAGAAATGAAGCAGTTAAATTTGATAAAATTACTGCTAGAATTCAAAAACTTTGTTACGGTTTAGATTCCTTAGTAAATCCTACTAATGTAGCCATGAAAGTTATAGAGGGAATTTATGAAGGAGTTACAACCTATGAGCTAGACAACTTAGCAGCTGAAGTTGCCGCATCTTTAACAATTAAACATCCAGATTATGCAAAATTAGCAGCAAGAATTGCTGTCTCCAATCTCCACAAAAAAACCAAAAAATCTTTCTCAGATACAATGAAAGATTTATACGAATTTGTTAATCCTAAAACAAATAAGAGTTCCCCACTTTTAGCCAATGACGTATATGACATTATAGAAAAAAACAAAGAAATTTTAGATTCAACTATAATATATGATAGAGATTTTAGTTATGATTATTTTGGATTCAAAACTTTAGAAAGATCCTATTTGTTGAAGTTAAATGGACAAGTTGTTGAAAGACCCCAACATATGATAATGAGGGTTTCGATAGGTATTCATAAAGAGGATATTGATTCAGTTATTGAAACTTATGAAATGATGTCTAAGAAATATTTCACACATGCAACACCTACATTATTTAATGCCGGTACTCCAAAGCCTCAAATGTCATCTTGTTTTTTACTTACAATGAAGGATGATAGTATTGATGGAATTTATGATACTTTAAAGCAATGTTCTAAAATTTCTCAATCTGCTGGTGGAATAGGATTAAGTATTCATGATATTAGAGCAAAAGGATCATATATCAGAGGAACAAACGGAACATCAAATGGCATAATCCCAATGTTGAGAGTTTTCAATGACACTGCAAGATATGTAGATCAAGGAGGAGGAAAAAGAAAAGGATCTTTCGCTATTTATATTGAACCCTGGCATGCCGATATTTTTGAATTTTTAGATTTAAGGAAAAATCATGGTAAAGAAGAGATGAGAGCTAGAGATCTATTTTATGCACTTTGGACACCTGATCTATTTATGGACAGAGTTGAGAAAGATGGAAATTGGACCCTAATGTGTCCAAATGAGTGTCCTGGATTAGCCAATATTTATGGAGATGAATTTAATGATAAATACGAAAAATATGAATCTGAAGGGAAAGGAAGAAAAACAATTAAGGCAAGAGAATTATGGGATAAAATTATAGAATCACAAATTGAAACAGGAACTCCATATATGTTATTTAAGGATTCATGTAATATTAAATCAAATCAAAAAAATTTAGGAACAATTAAATCTTCCAATTTATGTACTGAAATTCTTGAATATACCTCACCTGACGAAGTTGCGGTCTGTAATTTAGCTTCTTTAGCTCTTCCAATGTATGTTGAAGATGGTAAATTTAACTTTGATAAGTTGTTTGAAGTTACGTATAAAGTAACTAAAAATTTAAATGCGGTAATTGACAAAAATTATTACCCAGTTCCAGAAGCAAAAAATTCAAATATGCGTCATAGGCCAATTGGTATAGGTGTTCAGGGATTAGCAGATACATTTATAAAATTAAGATACCCTTTTACATCAAAAGAGGCTCAACTTTTAAATATTGAAATATTTGAAACAATATATTATGCTTCTTTAACTGCATCAAAGGATTTATCAAAAAATTTAGGTCCATACAAAACCTACAAAGGATCACCTATATCTAATGGCTTACTTCAGTTTGAATTATGGGGAAAAAAGACAGATGATATGTCAGGCAGATGGGATTGGAATACCCTAAAAAAAGAAATTAAAAAGTATGGTGTGAGAAACTCTTTATTAATCGCTCCAATGCCTACTGCATCAACTTCTCAAATTTTGGGAAATAATGAGTGTTTTGAGCCTTATACATCAAATATCTATACGAGAAGAGTTTTATCAGGCGAGTTTATTATTGTTAATAAACATTTATTAAAAGACTTAGTTAAATTGGGATTATGGAATGAAGATTTGAAAAATGAAATATTAAGAAGTAACGGCTCAATTCAAAAAATAAAAAATATTCCAAATAACATAAAAGAATTATATAAAACTGTCTGGGAGCTCAGTATGAGGGATATTATTGATATGGCTGCAGAAAGAGGAGTTTTCATTGATCAGTCTCAGTCATTGAATTTATTTGTTGAAAATCCAAATTTAGGAAAATTAACCTCTATGCATTTTCATGCATGGAAAAAAGGATTGAAAACAGGGATGTATTATCTCAGGACTAAGTCAGCAGTTGATGCGATAAAGTTTACAGTCCAAAAACAAACAAAATCAGAGTTAGAGCCTGTCTTGGGTAAAGAAGCACCCAAACTAAATTCCTCGGAACAGATAGCTTGTTCAATTGAAAATCCAGATGATTGTATTTCATGTGGATCCTAAGTAAAATTAGGTGCAAAATTCATTGAAAGCAGAAACTAAGTTTTCTGATATGTCGTTTGGATTTCTACCTTCTATATGGTGACGTTCAATCATGTGAACTAATTCTCCGTTTTTGAAAAGTGCTATGCAAGGAGAAGATGGAGGAAAAGGGAGTAGGTACTCACGAGCTTTAGCAACAGCCTCCTTATCTACACCAGCAAAAACAGTTGCCAGATATTCAGGATAATTAGTTTGTTTAATAGCATTTATTACGCCAGGGCGAGCGTTACCGGCAGCACATCCACAAACTGAGTTAATAACAAGAAGTATAGTTCCTTTTTTTGAAAGTAAATTATCAACTTCATCTGAGGTTTTTAATTCAGAAAAACCAACTTCAGTAAGTTCTGATCTCATGGGTGATACTATATGTTCAGGATACATAGTTATATTATTTTAGTTTAATGCAAATTTACTTAAATAATTTCATTAAATAATGAATTAAAATTGACTAAATTTACATGGTATAATAATTTTTTATAATGAATGTTGCTATTATAGGAATAACCGGGATGGTAGGGAAAAAAATTTTGGAAATTTTGAGTAATTCAATATTACCAATCAATAAATTATTTCTTTCCGCATCTAAAAAGTCTTTTGATGACGAAATTAATTGGAAAAATAAAAAAATTAAAATTAAAAGTATAGAGGAAACTTTAGATAATAAACCTGATCTAGTTTTTTTTTCTGCAGGAGATGAATGTTCAAGAAAATGGGTTAAAAAATTTTCATCAAAAGGATCTTTAGTGATAGATAATTCATCAGTTTTTAGACTAGATGATGATATTAAATTAATTATTCCTGAAATAAATTTTGATATTTTGACTAAGAATGATAAAATTATATCTAATCCAAATTGTTCAACTATTCAACTAGTAATGGTACTTAGTCCACTAGATAAATTATATAAAATTAATAGAGTAATAGTATCAACATACCAATCAGTCTCAGGTTCTGGTAAAGAAGCAGTAAGACAATTGACCAATGAGAAGCAAGGAATAGTAGACGAAATGTATTATCCATACGAAATATATAATAACTGCATACCACATTGTGATACTTTTCATTCATCAGGATACACAAGAGAGGAATTAAAATTGATTAACGAGACAAAAAAAATAATTTCTGATAGTGAATTTGATATTACTGCTACTGCTGTAAGAGTCCCTGTTACAAGAAGTCACTCAGAGAGTGTTAATATTTCTTTTCAAAATAAACCTTCTATACCTGAAATCAGAAAGGTTATAAATGAATCAAAGGGACTGATTTTAAGAGATTTCCCTGAAACTAATACCTATCCAATGCCAAAATATGCAACTGATAAAGATGAGGTATTTGTTGGAAGAATAAGGGAAGATAATTCATATAAGAATAGTGTAAATCTTTGGATTGTTTCTGATAATTTGAGAAAAGGAGCAGCAAAAAATGCAATTCAAATTGCAGAAAAAGCTTATTTAAACGGTTTATTAAAATTTTGAAATGAAATTAAATCAACAAAATTTCAAAAATATTACTAAAACCTTACCTAAAAATCCTGGAGTTTATCAATATTATGATAAAAATGATAAAATTTTATATGTTGGGAAAGCAAAAAATTTAAAAAATAGAATTTCATCTTATTTTAATAGAGATTCACTGATGACTTACAAAACTAAGTTATTAGTGAAGAAAATTGAAAAGCTTGAATTTATAATTGTCAAAACAGAACTTGATGCATTATTATTAGAAAATAATTTAATTAAAAAATTAAAGCCTAAGTATAATATACTTTTAAAAGATGATAAAACCTACCCATGGATTTGTATTAAAAAAGAAAGATTTCCAAGAATACTTTATACAAGAAAAGTTATTAATGATGGGTCAGAGTATTTTGGTCCTTATAATTCATTAAAATCAGTCAAATTAATAATTGAACTAATAGAGAAATTATATAAACTTAGAACATGTAATTATGATCTTAATGAAGAAAACATCATAAAAAAAAAATACAAGGTTTGTTTAGATTACCACATTGGTAAGTGTGGTGGTCCATGTGAAAAACATCAGTCTGAGAAAGATTATGATAATTCAATATCTAACATAAGAAAAATTTTGAAAGGTAATTTTTCAGAAATAATTAAGTCAACTAAGAAAAAAATGTTGAGTTATGCATCAAATTTAAATTTTGAAAAAGCACAAGATTTAAAAGAAAAAATAGAGATTCTTCAAAATTATCAATCTAAATCTACTATAGTCAGTCCTAAAATAAAAAATTTAGATGTTTTTTCTATACTTTCGGACGATGATTACGCCTATATTAATTATTTTAATATTAATAATGGATCGATAATTCAGTCATATAACTTGGAAGTCAAAAAAAAATTACAAGAAAATGACCAAGAAATTTTAATAATTGGAATAATTGAGATTAGATTAAAATTTAAATCAAAAAATGATGAAATTATCACAAATATCGAAGTTTCATTTCCTAGCAAAGAAAACCTTAAAATTTACGTTCCAAAAATAGGGGAGAAAAAAGATTTGATTAATTTATCTCAAAGAAATGCAAAATATATGAGGATGGAACGAATTAATAAATCTACACAAACTGATAAAAATAAAAAGTTTGAAAGGGTTCTTGAAAAATTAAAAAAAGATCTTAATCTGGATAAAACTCCTTTACATATTGAGTGTTTTGACAATTCTAATTTACAGGGTTCAAATCCAACATCTTCATGTGTAGTTTTTAAAAATGGAAAACCAAGTAAAAAAGACTATAGACATTATAAAATTAATACAGTAGTTGGTATTGACGACTTTGCCTCAATGAAAGAAGTTGTAAATAGAAGGTATAAATATTTGATCAAAGAAAAATTAGATTTACCTCAATTAGTTGTCATTGATGGAGGAAAAGGACAATTAAATGCTGCTTTTGAAGCCTTGATTAATTTAGATATTCAAGATAAAATTTCAATTATCAGTATAGCTAAAAGATTAGAAGAAATCTTTACTATTGATAATCCATATCCAATAAATATTGATAAAAGATCAGAATCACTAAAGTTAATTCAAAGTCTAAGAAATGAAGCTCATAGATTTTGTCTCAGATTACACAGAAATATTAGAAACAAAAATTTAAAAAAATCAGAATTTGATAATATTAAAGGCATAGGTGAAAAAACCAGAGAAAAACTTCTTAAAAAGTATAAATCTATTAAGAGAATAAAAAAATTAGATTTTATTGAGTTAGAAAAACTAATTGGGAGAGCAAAAGCATTAATTGTATTTAAATTTTTTAAATGAAAAAGATTAGG
>CACDER010000033.1 GCA_902551855.1 uncultured Cryomorphaceae bacterium
GAAAAGAGCATATTAAAACAATTTTAGTATGGTTAATTTATTCATTTTGTATAATTGAAAGTAATTCTAGTTACTCTCAAAATTCATATTTCTCCAATAAAAAAACAATTAATAGATTAAAAACTGATATTAAAACACTTTCCTCCAGAAAAATGTTTGGTAGAGAAGCAGGAACTATAGGAGAAATAAAAGCTAGAAATTATATAGTTAAAAGAATGAAGGAAATTGGAATAAAACCATATGGAAAAGAAGAATTTTGTCAAGTTTTTTTTATTGGAGATAGTGTAATTAAAAGTTCATATAATGTATTAGGGTTTTTAGATAATCAATCTAAAAAAACAATTCTTATTTGTGCTCATTATGACCATCTTGGATATGAAATTAATAAAAGAAATAGAAAATTAATTTATAATGGAGCTGATGATAATGCTAGTGGTGTCGCGGCTTTATTAGAACTTGCACTATTTTTTAAGAACAACGAATATTTAGAAAAAAATAATTTTTTATTTATTGCTTTTTCATCAGAAGAGAAAGGGATGTTGGGATCAAAATACTTTATACAAAATCCAATAATTGATACTTCTAAAATCAATTTTGTTGTTAATATTGACATGATAGGACGAATGGAAAAAAATATGCCTTTAACAATTGAAGGTTTAGGAAGTTCAAAAGTTTTATTTGATTACTTTAAAATGATAGATTTTGATAAATTTAATTTGAGATTAAAAAAAAGAATTAATGGCCCATCTGATCATTCATCATTTACTGTTAAATTTATCCCAGCTCTTCATTTTTGGACGGGCAAACACAACGATTATCATAAATTTTCAGATGATGCCCATAAAATAAGCTATAAAAGAGAATTAAAAATAATATTATTCTTAGAGAAAGTTTTGATGGAGTTGGATCTTTTAGGTAAAATCAAATTTACAAAATAATTTTTTTTTTGTAAACAGGGACCTTTGAGCAAATCTCACCAAAATTAATAGTATTTACATAAGGTTGAATTTTTTTACATAATTCAACATATGAAGATATAGGTACATTAATTTTGGAACATCCTTTAATTATTATATTCTTATTTTTAATGTTTTCAATATTAATTTTATTAATACCTATTGAAAAAATATATTTTTTTAAATCAAATAAGTCTCCTTCTATAATATTTTTTGCGAAAGGAGAAAGATAGGAGGAAATAATCATATATGCCCAAGTAGGAATTATTGCTTTATTTTTAGAATTTATAGCTACATTGACATTTTTATATTCTTTCCAATTTTTCAATTTAATAATATTTCTGAATTTCTTTTCTATTAAAATTAATCCATCTTCTAAATATTCGTCAATATTTATAACTTTCATTTCGGAAAAATCAAATAAATCTTCAACTTCAAGTATATAGTAATCAGAATTTTTCAAGCTTTTAAAATTAAAGAAATCCAAGTTCTAGTTTTGCTTCCTCGCTCATCATGTCTTTTGTCCACTGAGGATCAAACACCATATTAATTTTCACTGATTTTACTTTGTTAATCATTTTTACTTTTTCTTTTACTTCTTCAGGTAAAGTTTCTGCAACCGGACAAGCAGGAGAAGTCAAAGTCATATCAATATCAACATGAAAATCGCTATTAATTCTAACATCATATATTAACCCTAGTTGATAAATATCAACTGGGATTTCAGGATCATATATTTTTTGTAAAGTCTCAACAATTTCTTCACCTAATTTTTTTAAAGTATCATTTTTCATTGTATTCTGTTTTTAAATGCTAAAGCATATATTTTAATTTGTTTAATCATTGAAATTAGACCATTAGATCTGTTCATTGACAAATGTTCATTTAAACCAATTTTTTTTATAAAGTATATTTCACTATTCAAAATATCATCACAACTTTGATTATTAAAAATAGAAATTAGCAAGCTAATTATTCCTTTAGTTATAATTGCATCACTATCACCGCTAAAATATAGTTTATTATTTTTATATTCAGCAAATAGCCAAACTTTTGATTGACAACCTTTAATCAAATTTTCATCAATTTTTTTGGATTTAGGGATTAAAATGATATCCTTGCTTAATTCAATTAAGTAGTTATATTTATCCATCCAATTGTCAAACAAGCTAAAGTCATTTATAATTTCGTCTTGAATATTATTTATCTTCATTGAAATAATTTTTTTATTTTTTTAAGTGATTGGATAAAAAATTCTATTTCTTCAAAATTATTGTAAATCGCGAATGATATTCTAATTGTTCCTGGGATATTATATCTGTTCATTAAAGGTTGAGCACATAAATGTCCTGTTCGAAGAGCAATACCAAAGTTATTTAAGAATGACCCAGCATCATAATGATGGATTTTTTTCATATTGAAAGAAACAATACTATTTTTATTTTTATTATTACCACCAAGTATTTTTATGTAAGGGAATTTTGTTAGTTTGTTAATCAAGAATTCAAGTAATTCTTTTTCATGTTGTTGTATATATTCAAATCCTATACTATTGATAAAATCAATTGATTCTTTCAAGGCAATAATACCTGTAATATTGGGGGTTCCCGTTTCAAATTTAAATGGTAAATCATTAAAGGTTGTTTCTTTGAATGAAACCTCTTTAATCATTTCTCCACCAGTTTGGTATGGACTCATTTTTTCGAGAATCTTCTTTTTACCAAATAAGATTCCCACACCAGTAGGACCATACATTTTATGGGCAGAAAAACAGTAAAAATCACAATTTAATTTTTGTACATCAATTTTTTTGTGCGACACAGCTTGAGCTCCATCAATTAAAATTTGCGCGTTAGCTTTGTGAGCTAATTTAATAATTTCAATTATAGGAGTTTCTATCCCAATAACATTTGAAATATGTATTAGAGAAATAAATTTAGTTTTTTTAGAAATTAAATTTTTTACATCCTGTAAATTAATATAACCATTTTCATCAATAGGAATTATTTTTAACGTAGCTTTCTTTTTTTTACAAACTATTTGCCAAGGAACAATATTGGCGTGATGTTCAAGTGTTGAAATAATAATTTCATCACCTTCATTTAAAAAAATGTCTGACCAACTTGAAGCAACCAAATTAATGGATTCAGTAGTTCCTTTGGTAAAAATGATTTCTTGAGTAGAGTTAGCATTTATAAATTCTTTTACGGCTGACCTAGTTTGTTCAAATTTATCAGTTGAAATTTGACTTAATGAATGAATTCCTCTGTGAACGTTACTGTATTCATACTTATAATAATCAGAGATTTTGTTTATTACGCACTCAGGTTTTTGTGAAGAAGCAGCATTATCAAAGTAAATTAAATTATTATTATTTAATTTTTTTTCAAAAATTGGAAATTGTTTTCTTATGATATTATTTTGATTCATTAACTAATTATTTCATTGAGATCCAGTTTAACATTAATTTTTTTTGACATAATTTTCAATAAATATTTTCTTAACTCTATATTATTTACAGTATTTAATGAGTCCTTACAAAAAGCAAACATAAGCAAAGCTTTAGCTTCTTTAGTGGGGATACCTCTTGATT
Organism: uncultured Cryomorphaceae bacterium; assembly: GCA_902551855.1. GTDB lineage: Bacteria > Bacteroidota > Bacteroidia > Flavobacteriales > UBA7430. The sequence goes on from CACDER010000033.1 coordinate 3,550, forward strand.
TTAGGTAGAACAATGCCTTTTCATCAAGTTGCCCTACTGTACACCCGTGAGAACATGAGACATCATCGGCAAAGATTTCCAATTGCGGTTTGGTATCTATTTTTGCATATTTGCTGAGAAGTATATTATTATTTTTTTGGAAGGCATTAGTTTTTTGAGCATTTTTTTCAACAAGTATATTTCCGTTGAAGACACCCCTGCTTTTACCATCATAAATTCCTTTATAAAGTTGATTAGAAGTACAATTTGAAATATTATGATTTACTTTTGTGTAGTGATCAACATGACTTTTTTTATCAATCAAAGTTATGGCATTCAAGTTTGATTCAGCCAAAGAACCTGATAAGTAGAAATAAAGATTATTCCTAACTAACTTGCCATCTAGACTGTATGTCCCAAAATTCGATACTGATGATTTGTATTGATTTATAAATGTACTATCAATTAAAGAATTTATTTTATCATTTTGAATTTTATAATAATTTATTCTTGCATTTTCTTCAAGATTTATTTCTGAAACAGAATTAATTACACTAGATACTGAATCAGATAAGGAAATATTTCTTTCTAAAATTTCAGTTTTTGAATTTTTTTTTAATAAAATTAAATTTCTTGTTTGGCTAAATTCAGGATTAACAAATGAATTAAAATTTATAATTTCAATTGGTTTTTCAACAATATAATTCTCATCAATACAGATATACAAACCACTGTTAATTAAAGCATTATTTAGTAGACACAAACTATTTTTATTAGTCAAAATTTTAGAAAAATACTTATCAAATATATATTTATTTTTATCTATTAACTGAGTGTTATTTTTTTTAAAGAATTTTTTTATGTCACAAATAAATAATTTTGAATTTTCAATTTTGGAAGAGTATTTTGGAAGAAATTCACCATTAAAAAGTACAATTTTGAATGAGTTATAATTGGGGATTATAAATTTGGTTATATCAAAACTTTTAATTTCATTTTTATCAAAACTTTGTAAGAGATAATTATTTTTTAAAAATTTATTAATAGGAGTGTACTTCCATTCTTCATTTTTTAGAGATGGTAATCCTGTCAAATTATATTTTTCATAGGAATATTCTCTAAGTTTTATCATATTATTTGACTCATTAATTTTTGAATCAAATAATAATTTTTCATATGTCGATTTAATATATTCTTTAAATTCCAAAACAATAAAAGTTAGAGTTCTTCATTATTATTAATCCAATCATAACCTTTTTTTTCTAGAGTTAATGCAAGACTTTTATCTCCAGATTTAACTATTTTTCCTTCATATAAGACATGTACATAGTTGGGTTTAATGTAGTCTAAAAGTCTTTGATAGTGAGTAATTAGGATTATTGAGTTTTTAGAATTAGTTAATGAGTTTATGCCATTTGCAACAATTTTAAGCGCATCAATATCAAGGCCAGAGTCTGTCTCATCTAATATTGCTAGTTTTGGGTTGAGCATAGCCATTTGAAAAATTTCATTTCTTTTTTTTTCTCCTCCTGAAAAACCATGATTTAAACTTCTCGATAAAAATTGAGTATCAATTTTGAGTAAATCTTGTTTTTCTTTTATAAGTTTTAAAAGATCTTTACTCGACAAAGGTTCTAAGTTATTTGCTTTTCTAGTTTCATTTATTGAAGTTTTGAGAAAGTTAATAACTGAAATTCCAGGTATCTCAATAGGGTATTGAAATGATAGGAATATACCTTTGTGAGCCCTTTGTTCAGGCGAAAGATCATTAATATTATTCCCATTGAATAAAATTTCACCTTTTGAAATTGTATAGTCCTCATTTCCTGCAATTACAGAAGAAAGAGTACTTTTCCCAGAACCGTTTGGTCCCATTATTGCATGAATCTCTCCAGGTTTAACATTCAAGTTTAAGTCATTAATAATGGTTTTGTCCCCAATTTTAACAATCAAATTTTTTATATTTAACATAATCAATTTTTTAGCCTACACTCCCTTCTAATGAAAGAGATAATAGTTTTTGAGCTTCAACTGCAAATTCCATCGGAAGTTTATTTAAAACATCTTTACAATAACCATTAACTATCAGTCCAATTGCCTCTTCTGTACCAATTCCTCTTTGATTACAGTAAAATATTTGGTCTTCTCCAATTTTTGAAGTTGTAGCTTCATGTTCTACCTTAGAACTTTTGTTTTTTACTTCGATGTATGGGAATGTGTGAGATCCACATTTGTCTCCCATTAATAGTGAGTCACATTGAGAAAAATTTCTAGAATTTTTAGCACTTTTCATTATCTTAACTAGCCCTCTATAACTTCCGTTACTTTTTCCAGCTGAAATTCCTTTTGAAATAATTGTGCTTTTTGAGTTTTTACCTATATGAATCATTTTAGTTCCAGTATCGGCTTGTTGAAAATTATTAGTCAAAGCTACTGAGAAGAATTCCCCAATTGAATTATCTCCTTTTAGAATACAAGATGGATATTTCCAAGTAACAGAAGAACCTGTCTCAACTTGAGTCCAAGAAATTTTAGAATTTTTATAGCAGATTCCTCTTTTAGTAACAAAATTGTAAACACCACCATTTCCATTTTTATCACCAGGATACCAATTTTGTACAGTTGAATATTTAATTTCAGCACCATCTAATGAAATTAGTTCAACAACGGCAGCATGAAGTTGATTTTCATCTCTAGAAGGAGCAGTACACCCTTCTAAATATGAAACATATGAGTCTTTATCAGCTATCAAAAGGGTTCTTTCGAATTGGCCAGTACCAGCTTGGTTAATTCTAAAATAAGTTGATAATTCCATAGGGCATTTTACACCTTTGGGGATATAACAAAAAGACCCATCAGTGAAAACTGCAGAATTTAAAGCTGAGAAGTAATTGTCTTGTATGGGAACAACTGAACCTATATATTTTCTAACTAAATCTGGGTGATTTTGAATTGCTTCACTAATAGAACAAAAAATAATACCCAGTTCAGATAGTTTATCTTTAAATGAGGTTGCAACAGATACAGAATCAACTACAAAATCCATAGCAACTCCGGTTAATCTTTTTTGTTCATTTATAGATATACCAAGTTTTTTAAAAGTCTTCAATAATTCTGGATCAACTTCATCTAGGCTATTTAACTTTTTTTTTGTTTTAGGAGCAGAGTAATATGAAATTTTTTGAAGATCAATTTTTTTATAAGATAAGTTTGCCCATGTGGGTTCATTCATTTTTAAAAAAATATTATAAGCCTTAAGTCTCCAATTTAACATCCATTCAGGTTCATTTTTTTTCAAAGAAATTTTTTTAATTATATCTTCATTAAGTCCTACTTCTAATGTTTCTGAATTGAATTTTGAAACAAAACCATATTTGTAGTCTGATTTTGTAGCATCTTTTAGTATTTTTTCTTCGTTAACCAAATTTTTATATTTTAAATTGCAAAAGATTCACCACAGCCGCAGGTTCTTTTAGCGTTAGGGTTATTAAAAACAAAGCCTTTCCCATTCAACCCCCCAGAGAAGTCTAATGTTGTTCCAGCAATATATAGTAAACTTTTTTTATCAATTAGTATTTTTATTTCATTATCTTCTAGAATCTTATCGTTAGTATCTGATTTATTGGTAAACTTTAAATCATAAGATAATCCAGAGCAGCCTCCACTTTTTATTGAAACTTTAACGTAAGCATCAGAAATACCTTCTTCCTTGAATAAACTGAGTATTTTACTTTTTGCTTTATCGCTTATTGATATCATATAAAGTCTATTTTTAATTTTTTTTTCTGCAAAGATAACAATTAAATATTTTTGATTGTAGTTTTATAGCGTAAGATTAATTTAATATTTACTTTTGTAGTATGTCAAATAACATTAATAATAGAAAGTCTTTTACTTCTATTTCTAAAATAGGTGAATTTGGTCTTATTGAAAAAATTTCAAAACAGTTTAAACCTCATCATGAAAATACTATTAAAGGAATTGGAGATGATGCTGCTGTAATTAAAGTTGGAGGAAGTTGTTTAGTAATATCAAAAGATTTTTTAGTTGAAGGTATTCATTTTGATTTAGTGTATAATCCATTAAAGCATTTAGGCTATAAATCAGTAGTTGTTAATTTATCAGATATAATTTCAATGAATGTCATTCCAACTCAAATATTGATCTCAATTGCTTTTTCAAATAGATTTTCCGTTGAAGCTATTGATGATTTTTACAGCGGTGTTAAACTCGCTTGTAATAGATATAATGTTGATTTAATTGGTGGTGATACTACAAGTTCTAACAAAGGATTTACTGTTTCGGTAACTGCAATAGGAATATCAAAAAAATCTGAAATAATTTACAGAAGTGGTGCAAAAGAAAACAATTTAATTGTAATTTCTGGAGATTTAGGAGCAGCTTATCTTGGCTTACAAATACTTGAAAGAGAAAAAGCAGTATTTGAAGTTAATAGCAAAATGCAACCAGAGTTTGAAGGATCTGAATATTTACTTGAGCGCCAATTAAAACCTGAAGCAAGATTGGATATTATTAATTCTCTAAAAGAATTAAATGTAAAACCAACATCAATGATAGATATTTCTGATGGTCTTTCGTCAGAATTAAATCATCTTGCAAAATCATCAAGTGTTGGCTTTAGAATATTTGAAGATAAATTACCGATAAATTCTGCTGTATATGAATTCTCAGAAAAATTTAATCTTAATTCTTCAATATGTGCCTTAAATGGCGGGGAAGATTATGAGTTATTATTTACTATAGAACAAAAAGATTATGATAAAATTAAACACAGATCAGACATGACAATAATTGGATATGTTGAAAACAAAAAAATGGGGTGTAATTTAGTTACAAGGGATTCAAAGGTACATCCACTTTTGTCTAAAGGTTGGAAATCTCACTAATTAACTGTTCATAATATTTTCAATCTCTTCAATTTCAATTGGAATATCTTGCATTAAATTTATAGTTTTTTTATCAGTAACTAAATAGTTATTCTCTAATCTTATTCCAATATTTTCATTTCTTACATATATACCTGGTTCGCACGTAAATACCATGCCAGATTTAATTGGTTCGTCCCAAAGACCAACATCATGAACATCAAGTCCTAAAAAGTGGGAAGCTCCATGCATAAAATATTTTTTATAAGCAGGATTTTTTGAATCTTGGTTTAGTATATCTTTTTTGGTGATTAAATTTAACTCTAAAAGTTCTTTTTCCATGATTTTACCAACTTTTTCATGATAATCTTTCAATAGAATTCCAGGCTTTAGAAGCTGACTTGAAATATTCAATACATTCAAAACAGCTAAATAAATTTCTTTTTGTCTTTGGGAAAATCTTCCGTTAGCAGGAATACACCTTGTCATGTCTGAACAATAATTTGCATATTCAGCTCCAAAATCCATCAAGATAATATCACCATTTTTACATCTTTGGTTGTTAGATATATAATGTAAAATACATGAATTTGAACCTGAAGCAATAATTGGTTGGTATGCAAAACCATTTGATTTATTACAAGTAAAATAACTTATTATTTCAGCCTCTATTTCATATTCATAAATATTTGGCTTAACAAATTTTAAAATTTTTTTAAAACTATTTTTTGTTATGTTGCATGCTTTAGAAATTAATTCAACTTCAATTGAACTTTTAATTGATCTAATTTTATGCATAATAGGAGCTAATCTTAAATATTTTAAATTTACATAAGT
>CACDER010000034.1 GCA_902551855.1 uncultured Cryomorphaceae bacterium
CTTTTTCAAAAATAACTTGAACATTAGGGAATTTTTTACATGGAGTGTAATTATGCTGATCTATTGCCGCAGCATAAACAAATGGTTTAAAAATTGACCCTACTTGTCTTTTTGATTCAATTACATGGTCATATTTATAAAAATGATGATTAATTCCTCCTACCCATGCTTTAACATATCCTGTATTTGGATCAACAGACATTAACCCAGAATGTAAGATATATTTATTATATATAATTGAATCAATAGGTGAAATGAGAGTGTCTATTATGCCAGACCATGAAAATAAAGAGATTTTGGTAGGTTTATTGAAAATATTAAAAATTTTTTCATCATCATATTTATAATTTTTCAATTTTCTATACCTTTCTGATCTAATTATTGAATTTAATATAATCGTATCAACTTGACCTTTGCGTAAAGAACTATCAAAGGGTGCATTTTCATATTCTTCTGACCTCCAGTGTTCATAAAATTGATTTTGTAAACTAGACATATGAATTTTCATTGCTTCTTGAGCATAATCTTGTAATCTAGAATCGATTGTAGTATAAATCTTTAACCCGTCTGAGTATATATTGTAGTAACTATTATCATTTTTTTTGTTATTTTTTACCCAATTTTTCATAAATTTTCTTAAATATTCTCTAAAATAAGGTGCCAGTCCATCATTATGATTAATTCTTTTGAATTTGATTATTAAAGGTAGATTTGATATTGAATCTAATTTTATTTTATCAATTAATTCATTTCGGTATAATTGCCCCAATACAATATTTCTTCTTTCAAGAGAATTTTTAGGAAATTTTTTTGGATTATATAAGGATGGATTTTTTAACATCCCAACTAGAGTTGCTGACTCCTCTAAATTTAGATCTTTGGGTAATTTATTAAAATATGTTTTAGCTGCTGATTTTATTCCAACTGCTTGGTATAAAAAATCAAATTTATTCAAATACATTGTTAGAATCTCATTTTTGGTAAAGTTTCTTTCAAGCTGAATTGAAATAAACCATTCTTTGAATTTTTGTTTAATTCTCTCAAAAAGCGAACTTGACACGTCAGTAAACAACATTTTGGCAAGTTGTTGAGTAATAGTTGATGCCCCTCCTGAGTATCTTCCTGTAAAAACACCTATTGAAGCTCTTAATAAAGATTTAAGATCAATACCTGAATGTTCTCTAAACCTCTCATCTTCAGTAGAAATTAGAGCATTTATCATATCAGATGACAAGTCATTATATTCTACTGGAGTTCGATTTTCATAATAAAAAGTGCCTAAAACATTACCATCAGATGAATAAACTTGAGTTGCTAAATTTTGCGAGGGGTTTTCTAATTGTTCAAAAGTTGGTAAAGGACCAAAAAAACCTTTAGAAGCAAAATATACTCCACCAAAAATAAAAAAAACTGAAAAGAAAAAACTTAGCCAGAATGTTAAAATTATAATTAAATTAATTCTTTCTTTGGACATTTTTTTAATTTTTTTCAATTCTTATACCTATATCTTCTATACCAACTAATATTGAATCTCTCATTCCATGGCCAATTTGTATATTATAATTTCCATGCTGTTCATATATGGAATTATTAAATTCAAATAAATTATATTTTATTTCGCTTATTCCATTTCCTAACCATTTCCCATTTTTATTTGCTAACATAAAATTTAGTGTATCTAATCTGTAATTACCATCAGGAAAAGTTAATTTAGAGAATAAATATAAATTAGAATATAGAAATTCATTGTTATTTCTTAACCCAATATAAAATTTCATTTTGGAATTTGGATTTAAAAAATAATAGTCAAAAGTTTTAATCGAATCAATGTGCCACCCTTTTCTATTGATAGAACTATATTCCTCAAATAATCTTGTTGAGTCACACGAAATAAATAAAACTGACAATAGCAATATGATAAATTTATTCAAAACTTAAATTTAAAATTATTATTAAAACTAAATATTCAATTATTTTTAATTTTTTTTTTATCAAATCTTGTAATACTCTCTTGACCTACTACATTATCGTAATCAAAATTTTTTACATCTTCCTTTTTATTAACAAAAATTTCGAGAGATTCTGGAATTTGATCTTTTTTATTTAAATCAATAATTTTATTTACTTCTTCAATATCTAACTCAAATAAGATATGAGTTTCTCTCATATATGAAACCCATATTTTTCTCTTGAAAATATCCATTTTTTGGATAAATGCTTTACCTTTTTTTGTAATTAATTTTAATTTACTTTTTGGGAAGCTTTTTAATGCCTCAACATAGTTATCTAATTCAAAATTTAAGCAACATTTTAATTTCCCGCATTGGCCTGCTAACTTCTGAGGATTCAAGGACAATTGTTGATATCTGGCGGCACTGGTTGAAACTATTCTAAAATCATTTAACCAAGTACTACAACATAATTCTCTCCCACAAGAACCAATCCCCCCCATTCTCTGAGCTTCTTGTCTAGATCCAATCTGTTTCATTTCAACTCTAATTTTAAGTTCATCAGCTATTAATTTTATAAGTTCTCTAAAATCAACCCTTTGATCTGATGTATAGTAAAATATTGCTCTTGAATTATCAGCTTGAAATTCAACATCTCCAATTTTCATTTTTAAGTTAAGTTGCCTTGCTAGTTCACGAGACCTTTTCATTGAATAAGACTCTCTTTCTTTGGCATGGTTCCACTTTTCAATATCTTTATTAGTTGCATTTCTAGATATTATTAAAATTTCTTTACTATTAATTTTAATTTTTTTTCTTTTTAGCTGTAATTTAACTAATTCACCTGTCAATGAGACAACACCAAGATCATAACCTTGGTTCCTTTGAACAATGACTTCCCCCCCCATATGAATTTTAAGTTTCTTTTCATTTTTAAAGTATTCTTTTCTGCCATTTTTAAATCTAACTTCAACGACATTAAAAGGTTTATGATTTTCAGGAAAATCTATATTTGATAACCAATCAAAAACCGGCATTTTGCCACAATTTCCTGTTTTACAACTACCATTATTTTTACAACCAGGGACTATACTATTTGAACAATTTAAACAAGACATTTAATTTTTTTTTAAATTAATATTCATCAAATAACATAATTTAATTGAAATATCAAGGTATAAAAGATTTGAATTTGCATTTCTTTCCAAATTTAATATGGATTGATTAAATAGATTCACTATTTTTTCGAAATTATTAAAATTAATAAAACTAGAAAATTTATTAAAATTAAAATTTTCCGATAAAAAAATTATTTTCTTAAGATTTTTTTGACCAATATTAGTCATAAATGCATCTCTAAAAATACTTAAAGAGTAAGATAAAAATATAATTTGATTTTCTCTACTATATTTACTTATCTTACCTAAAAAAAGTATTAAATCATTCGAATTATTTTTTTTTATCAAAGAAAAACATAATCTCATCCATGTGATGAAATCTTCCTCTAAAACGGAATCATTAGTCTTATTTGCAGTTAAACTTATTGCTTTACTTAAATCTCCGTCTACTAATTTTGAAATAACATTAGATTTACTTGAGTCGACACCTAAACTAATTAAATATTCATTTATTTCACTATCTGTGAAATTTGGGATATATGTAATCTGAAGTCTTGACAAAACTGTTGGTAATAGTTCATCTTTTGAATTACCAACAAAAATTATATATGTATTAGAGGGAGGTTCTTCTAAAATCTTTAAAATTTTATTCGAAGCCTGATTATTCATTTTTTCTGGCATCCAAATAATAATTACCTTAATATTACTTTCATAGGGTTTTAAATAGATTTTTCTGGTTAGGTTTTTTATTTCATCAACGTTAATAATACTTTTTTTATTTTCTAAGTTAATTAAATTTAACCAATCAAAATGAGAAAAATACACTTTATCTAATAGAATATTTTGCCAATATTTTATAAAATTTATACTTAATGGTTTAGTTTTGTTAACTGAAGCTAATGGGAAAATAAAGTGTAAATCTGGGTGAGTAAATTTTTTGTACTTAATACATGATTCGCATCTACCACATGAATCAACTTTATTCTTTTTTTTACACATTAGATATTGGGAATATGCAATTGCTAAAACCAAATTTGGAGAACCTGATTTCCCAAAGAAAAATTGAGAATGAGGTATCATACTATTATGGTATGAACTTAATAACTTTCTCTTAATATTATTATTACATAGAATTTCTCTAAATAACATAAACCTAAATTAAACTTTAAAAAAAATTTCAAATAAATTTAGCTAATAAATCTAAATTATTAATTTTATTAGTAATTAAATTTCAATGAATTCAATAGAAAATATTAACTTTAATGGTCAAAATGTATTAGTTAGAGTAGATTTCAATGTCCCATTAAATTCTGACTATGAAATTACAGACTATTCCAGAATAGTCCAAACAATTCCAACCATAAAAAAAGTAGTTGAAAGTGGTGGAAGAGCAATTTTAATTAGTCATTTAGGAAGACCCAAAGGAAAAATAAATCCAAATTTATCTCTCATAAAATTAATTCCTTACTTGAAAAAGCATCTTAACTATAAAATAACATTCATTGATAATTGCATAGGAGAAGAAGTAAAAAATTCAATTAAAAATTTAAAAAATAAAGAAATACTGTTACTTGAAAATCTTAGATTTTATAAAGAAGAGTCTAATGGAGATATTAGCTTTTCAAAAAAATTAGCAGAATTAGCAGAAATTTATATAAATGATGCATTTGGGACATCGCATAGAAAGCACTCATCAACATTTTATGTTGCAAAATTTTTCAAAGATAATCGATATATAGGACTGCTTATTAAAAAAGAAATTGAGAGACTAAATAAGATTTTAATTACTGGTAAAAAGCCAATTACAGTAATATTAGGTGGATCTAAAATTTCTACTAAAATTGATGTTATTGATAATTTAATTAAAAAAGTTGATAATATTATTATCGGAGGAGGAATGGCATATACTTTTTCTAAAGCTCTTGGTGGTGAGATAGGAAATTCTATGATTGAGAAAACTAAAATCAATCTTGCTAAAAATCTAATCGATAAAGCCAAAAAATTCAAATGTAATTTGAGTTTACCAGTTGATTCGATTAATAGTATATCATTTACAAATGACTCAGAAACTTATTCAAGTAGTATATCCTCTATCAAAAAAAACTTCATAGGTATGGATATTGGTTTGAAAACAAGACTGAAATATGATAAAATAATTTTAAACTCAAAAACTATTTTATGGAATGGTCCAATGGGAGTATTTGAATTCGATAAATTTTCTAAAGGAACTGAATTTATAATCAAATCTGTTTTAAAAGCAACTGAAAAAGGAGCATATAGTTTAATAGGTGGCGGAGATTCTATTGCTGCTATAAAAAAATATAATTTTAAGACTAATTTATTAAATATTTCAACTGGTGGGGGAGCAATGCTAAAATTTTTAGAAGGTTCCAAATTAGACGTAATTGATGAAATTTTAAGCGATTAAATTATAGTTATATTATTTTTTTGAGTTAAAAAATCCTCAGAATATTTTTTAATAATTATAGAATACTCGAGTAAAAAATTAAATACAACAGAGCTTTCTAAGTATTTGCTATCTATCAAATTTAAATATTGGTTAAAATAATTAAAAAAATTTATTAAAATCATTAATAAAATTAAATATTTAATTCCACCAAAAACAGCTCCAAGAATTTTATTAAATGGGCCTAAATAAATTTTGTTAATTAAAGATGTTATTAGTTTACCTACTAGATTTATAATGAACAATAATAATATAAATGTAATTATGTATGATATGAAATTGATATAATTAAATTTATAATTTAAATATAAACTAATATAACCTGACAGAATTGGAGCATATTCTGAACAATAGTATATTGCTATTATTAAAGCAAAAATGGAAGCTATTTCAATTATTAATCCTTTTTTAAAACCTTTATATACACCAAATAAAAAAGGTGTAATTAAAAATATATCTAAATAATTCATTATCTAAATTTAAGTTTTGAATTTGATATAACAAAAAATTTTTAACTTGGAAAAAAATTCTTATGAAGAAAAGTGAAAAATGGGAAAAACTTATTGAATTTGTGTCCAATGAATTTGGTGATGGAGAGGTTCTTGATCTTCAAGCAGTATTGTTTTTAATTGGAATTCAAGAATTGGGTCAGGGTTACAGAAAGTTTTCTAAAAACGAAAAACTCGATTTACTTCACATTGCCATATGTAGATTATTAAGTAATTATGGTTACTACGAATTCAAGGGAAGGGATGAAGATGGCTGGCCTCATTATTCTATTAATGAAAAACTTCCTGCATTAAAACCAGGAGAGCAAAAAGTGCTAATGAAAGAGGCAGCAATTATTTATTTTGAAGAAAACAATATATTATTTTAATATGCAACAATGGTTAATTTAACTTTTTTATCTTCTTCTAGAACAAGAAGTGCTTCCCCAGTTAATTGAAATGTGCTTGTGTCAAGTGAATTTGCTTTAACTTTAAGTATTGCAATATTATCAAATGAAAAGTTAACTTTACCAACAGAATTAGTTACAGCACTTGGAAAATCTATTAAATTTCCATCATTTATGTCAACTACACATTCAACATTCATTGAGGATAAAGGAATCCCTTCAGAGCTAATTACAGTAATTTCAGCATCATAAAAATGTTCAACCTCACAAGAAGAAAAAATGGAAGTTATGAACAAAATTGTTATTAAAATGAAGATAGGAAAAGGATTCTTGAATTTCATAAATTCTATTATTTTATTAGTTTTGTTAATGTGTATATACAAATATATATATTTAGAAATTATTTTAAGCAACAATAACCTATATGTTAGATAAAGTTAAAAAATATATTGAAGAAGTAGATAAATTTAGTTCAAATTCTATTGAAGAAATTGAAAATTTTAGAATCCAATATCTTGGTAAAAACGGTATTATTAATGACTTATTTTATAGTTTTAAAGAGATACCTCCGAATGAAAAAAAAATATTTGGTATTGAATTAAATAAATTGAAAAAAAATATTCAAAGTAAAATTAATGACCAAAAGTTAAATATAAAAAATACCAAAGATGATAATAAAGAAATAGATTTAAGTTTACCGGCAACAAAATTTAAGAGCGGTACTAGGCATCCTATTTCAATAGTTAAAAATGAAATTATAGAAATTTTTAAAAATATAGGATTTATTCTTTCTAATGGACCAGAAATTGAAGATGACTGGCACAATTTTACTGCCTTGAATCTTCCAAAAGATCATCCAGCAAGAGATATGCAAGACACATTTTTTATTCAAAAAAATCCTGATTATTTATTAAGAACCCATACATCTTCTGTTCAAGTTAGATACATGGAAAAAAATAAAGAAACTATCAAAATACTTTCTCCAGGTAGAGTCTTTAGAAATGAGTCAATTTCTGCAAGATCTCACTGTATTTTTCATCAAATTGAAGGATTGTGCATCAATAATAACACAACTTTCTCAGATTTAAAAAGTTGTATTTATTATTTCGTGAAATCTTTTTTTGGAGAATATACTAAAATTAGATTCAGACCTTCTTACTTCCCATTTACAGAGCCAAGTGCCGAAGTAGATATATCCTGTAATATCTGTAATGGTAAAGGTTGTAATGTCTGTAAATATTCTGGTTGGGTTGAAATTCTTGGTTGTGGTATGATTGATCCAAATGTTTTAAAAAACTGTGAAATCGACCCTATCCAAAAATCAGGTTTCGCCTTTGGAATGGGTATTGAAAGAATTACGATGTTAAAATATCAAATTTCAGACTTAAGATTATTTTTTGAAAATGATATTAGATTTTTAAATCAATTCAATCTTAGCATTTAAACTATATCTAGCGAAATTCTTTTATTTACTAAATCTATACTTTTAAGTAAAACTTTAATTGTATCACCCAGTTTAATTGTATTAAAAAATTTTCTTCCTCTTAAACTCATGCTTCTATTGCTAAATTCATAATAATCATCTTTAAGTTCTTTAATTGGAATAAAACTCTCAGTTAAAGATTCAATTATTTCAATAAAAATACCATATTCTGTAATACCAGAAACTATAGCTTCAAAATAGTCTCCCTCTCTTCCAATTAAGTATTTAACTTTCATAAACTTTATTGATTGTCGCTCTGCTTCTGTAGCAATTTTTTCTTGATTTACAGAATGTAAACACTGATTTTCAAGATTTTCTAAACTGTAAATATTTTGTTTCTTATTCAAATAGCTATTTAACAATCTATGAACTATAACATCTGGCCACCTTCTGATTGGTGAAGTAAAATGTGTGTAAAAATTAAAACTTAAACCATAATGACCAATATTTTTGGTTGAATATATGGCTTTACTCATTGATTTAATTGCTAGGATTTCAATTAAATTTTTTTCTTCTCTATTTTTAACTTTATCCATTATGTTAATTATTGACTTTTTTAATTTTGCATCACTATCATAATTAAGTTGAAATCCTATTTTTTTTGCTATGTTTGAAAAAACTGATAATTTTTCTTTATCAGGCTTATCATGAATCCTGTAAATAAATTCTTTGATAATTTTACCACTAGATTCTTTTCCAATTAACTCGGCAACTTTTCTATTTGTTAGAAGCATAAACTCTTCAACTAATTTATTAGAGTTTTTTGATTTTTTAAAAATTATTTCTCTAGGATTATAGTTTTTATCTAACTTGAATTTTACTTCTACTCTATCGAAAATTATAGCTCCTTCTGAAACTCTATCTTTTCTTAAG
>CACDER010000035.1 GCA_902551855.1 uncultured Cryomorphaceae bacterium
TTATCAATTATAAAAAATATTTTACTATCAACATTTAATAAACTTCCATTTCAAACAATATTTTTTTATAATAAAAAAATAAAAAAATTAATTAATTCATTAATAACTAAAATAAAGCCTGATCATATATATTGTCAATTAACAAGAGCTGGAGAATATGTCAAGGATATAAAAATAAAGAAGACAATTGATTACATGGATACATTTTCAATTGGAATGAAAAGAATAAGTGAAAAATCATCATTTATAAAAAGAATTATTTATAATATTGAATATAATCGACAGAAGAATTATGAATCAAAATTGTTTGATTATTTTGATTACCACACTATAACTTCTAAAGAGGATAAAAAGTATATTCATCATAAAATGAATTCAAAAATTAAAATTGTAAAAAATGGTATAGACTCTAATTTTTTTTTAAGAGAAAATAAAAAAAAAATATTTGATATTTTATTTGTTGGAAATATGAGCTATGAACCAAATATTGATGCTGTAATATTTCTAACTAAAGAAATAATTCCCAAGATAAAAATTATATTTCCAAATATTAAGTTATTAATTGCAGGAACAAATCCAGTTAAAAGAATTATTCAATTAAAAAATGATAATATAGTGGTGAGTGGTTGGATGGATGACATACGACACGCATACAATATATCAAACATTTTTATTGCTCCAATGAGGATTGGGACAGGTATCCAAAATAAAGTTTTAGAGGCTATGGCAATGAAAAATGCATGTGTAACAACAAAAATTGTTAATTTATCTATTGAAGCTCCCCATAATGCGATAAAAATTGGAGAAAATTCAGAGGAATTAGCTAATCACTGTATTAACCTTCTTCAAAATAAAAAAATTAAAGAAAAACAAATAAATGAGGCATATAAATATGTTAAATCTGAATATAATTGGGAAAAAACTAGTACTCCCCTATTAAATATTTTCAAAAACTAATTTATATTTACATGTAAATATCTAACTAAGTAATGAAAAATAATTTAAACACTGTTAAAGAGGCATTAGAGGACATAAAAAATGGTAAGATAGTAATAGTTGTGGATGACGAGAATAGAGAAAATGAAGGAGATTTTGTCGTTGCTGCTGAAAAGGTAACTCCAGAAATTGTTAATTTTATGGCAAAAAACGGGAGAGGACTAATTTGCGTTCCAATCCTGGAAAAAAGAGCAAATGAATTAAATTTGGATATGATGGTTGGTAAAAATACTGATCCTAATAAAACGCAATTTACTGTATCGGTTGATTTAATTGGAGGTGGTTGTACTACTGGAATATCCGCAGTAGATAGATTCAAAACCATAAAAGCATTAATTGATAAAAATACAAAACCAGAAGATCTGGGTAGACCAGGACATATCTTTCCTTTAAAAGCTAAAAATGGTGGAGTTTTAAGGAGAACCGGTCATACTGAAGCAGCAATAGATTTAGCTAGATTAGCTGGACTAGATCCTTCAGGGGTTATAGTAGAAATAATGAATGAAGACGGAACAATGGCAAGATTGCCTGAACTCTATAAAATTTCAAAGAAATATAATCTTAAAATAATTTCAATTGAAAATCTTGTTGCATATAGAATGAGAAATGAAAGCCTGATTAAAAAAATTGAATCTATCAATTTGCCAACTGATTTTGGAGACTTTAAATTAACTGTTTTCAAACAAACTAATAAAAATAGATATCATTTATCTCTTCATAAAGGAGTCATAAATTCTAAAAATCCAATTTTAGTTAGAGTTCATTCATCATGTGTAACAGGAGATATTTTTAATTCATGTAGATGCGATTGTGGAAAACAGTTAGAAAAAGCTATGAAAATGATTGAAAAAGAGGGAACAGGGATAATAGTATATATGAATCAAGAAGGAAGGGGAATAGGATTTTTGAATAAAATTAAAGCATATAAACTTCAAGAAGAAGGATATGATACAGTAGAGGCAAATAATAAACTGGGGTTTAAAGCAGATGAAAGGGATTATGGAATTGGTGCACAAATACTGAATTATATGGGAGCATCTAAACTCAGATTAATGACTAATAATCCAAAGAAAAGAGCAGGTTTGATGGGCTATGGAATTGAAATTATTGAGAATATTCCTTTAATAATTAAAAATAATAAACACAATAAATTTTATCTTGAAACAAAAAAGAAAAAATTAGGTCATGATTTATAACTGACTATATTTTTATGATTTTTTAATTAATTTATTACATTTGAAATTAAAAATAATGTTTTTTAGAGTATCTAGTTTTATATTAATCGTTAACCTAATAATATCAATACCATTATTTTCACAAAATAATTACAAAGGTTTTATCTACGATAAAAAAAATAAAGAACCTTTAATTGGTTCCAATGTATATATTCCTATTTCTGGAAAAGGTACTGTCACAGACATTAACGGCTATTTTGAATTTTTTTCATCTGAAAAATCATTAGAAATTGAAATAACATTTATTGGATACCAAAAAAAAATAATTAAAATTAAAGCTAATGAAACCAATAAAATATTCTTACTTGAAGATAAACTAATATTATCTGAAATCACTGTTGTCGATTCAAGGTTAACTGAAAAACAGAAACAATCACCAATAACGGTTGAGTCAATGGATATTATTGCAATTAAAGAAACACCTGCAGCAAGTTTTTATGAAGGACTTGGAGCTCTTAAAGGAGTTGACTTAACTTCTGCGAGTCTTGGATTTAAAATCATTAATACTCGAGGTTTTAACTCCACTTCTCCAGTTAGGTCACTTCAATTAATTGACGGAGTTGACAATCAATCACCTGGTTTAAATTTTTCCTTAGGGAACTTTCTTGGTTCTCCTGAACTAGACTTAAAAAAAGTTGATATTGTGGTAGGTGCAAACTCAGCATTATATGGACCGAATGCTTTTAATGGTGTAATTAGTATGGAAACTAAAGATCCATTTCAATTCCCAGGTATATCCGCTCAATTTAAATCAGGTGAAAGGAATTTAACTGAGTTTTCTTTTAGATTTGCTGATGTAATTAAAAATAAAGAAGGTGAAGATAAATTTGGTTTTAAATATAATTTCTACAGGATGTCGGCTTATGACTGGGTTGCAAATAATTATGATCAAGCATTTGGATCTCCTTCCAATGAATCAAATTTAGGAGGATATGATGCGGTGAATAGATATGGAGATGAAGAATATTCCACTGCCTGGAACTTTTCATTAGCCCCTGGACTTGGTCGATATCATAGATCATCCTATGCAGAGAGAGATTTAGTTGATTATAACACTGAGAATTATAAAATGAATGCTGCATTTCATTATAAATTCAATGATAATAATCAATTAATTTATTCCACTAATTATGGAAATGGAACTACTGTTTATCAGGGAGATAATAGATTTAGTTTAAAAGATATTCAGTTTTTTCAAAACAGAATTGAATTTAAACATAAAGATAATTTCTTCATTAGGTTCTATGAAACGCATGAAGATGCTGGTAACTCATACGATGCTGTAGCTACAGCAAGGGCTCTTCAAGAGCTTCACTTATCAAAAAAGCAATTCAGTGAAGAATACTATGGATATTGGATATCAGATATAATGCCCCAAATACTTGAAATTCCTGGATGGATAGATGTTTTTGACATTCAATTATATGAGACAGATCCTGTTACTGGTGAAGTTTTATTTGATGAAAATGGAATTCCGGTTGGTATACCAAATGCATACCAAAACTGGTATGAACAAATGACAGAAGTTGTAAATTCCAATAATGAATTATTTCAACAATTTCATGAAGAAACCCAAAATCATGTTGATAATACCATTGGAATATCTGGAAATTCTTTTTTACAACCTGGAACTGAGGAATTCCAAGAAGAATTTAATTCAATAACTTCCAAAACAAGATTTGATGAAAATGGAAATTTATTAAATGGTACAAAATTTTATGACAAATCAAAATTATTTCACGCTCAAACAGAGTATAAATTTGATATTGGAAAAAATAAAATTACAATTGGGGCTAGTGGAAGAATATATAATCCTGATTCTAATGGAAGTATATTCAATGACGGATTTGTCCAAAAATATAAAAATATTTATTTATATGATGAAAATAACAATCCAGTAATTGAAATTGATTCTTCATTAATAAATGTAGGTAATGCAATTTTCCCAATATATGAAACTGTTTATGATACAACACACTTATTTTCTGTTGACACAACTGTAAAAAAATTAAATATTGTAAATAAAGAATTTGGCATATATTCAGGTTTAGAAAGAACATTACTTGGAGAAACTCTCAAATTTTCTGCGACCTTGAGATTAGATAAAAATCAAAATTTCAATTATTTAATCTCCCCAGCGACTTCATTTGTTTATACACCGAATGAAAATGATGTTATAAGAGTTTCTCTCTCATCCGCAATAAGAAATCCAACTTTAACTGATCAATATTTAAATTATGATGCTGGAGTTGGAATATTACTTGGTAATCTAAATGGATTCGGATATAACGAATATTTTGCTGAGATTGATTCCTTGGAACAATATTTCATAGGAGGTTTGGTAAATCCAAAACCCTTGATTGGTGGAATGATAAAGGTTAAACCAATTAAGCCTGAAAAAGTTAAAACACTAGAATTAGGATATAGATCAACATTATTTAATAAACTATATGTTGATATTTCAACATATTTCAGTATCTATGATGATTTTATTGGATATCAAGAAGGAGTTTCATTTAGATTTCTTGGAACAAGAGTTGCTACTGAGCAAGATGTTAATGATGGATGGGCTAGTGAAATTGGTGATACTATTGACGATTACAATAATCTACTTTACCCATCAATTCAAGGTTATAGACTCGCTGCAAATGCATCCAATAGAGTAACTACTAAAGGATTTTCTTTGGGTTTTAATTACTACATGAATAGCACACTAACTATTAATGGTAACTATTCATACAACAAACTCAATAAACAAGGTACGGATGATCCAATAATTCCTGCATACAATACACCAGAAAATAAATTTAATCTAGGATTAAACATAAGAGATCTTAATATTTTTAATTCCCCAGGGTGGAATATGAGTCTTAATTATAAATGGATTCAAAGCTTTTTATTTGAGGGATCTCTTCAGTTTACTGGTAGAGTTCCTAAATATTCTCTTTTAGATGCTCAGATTAACAAAGAAATAATATCTTTAAATGCAATTTTAAAAGTAGGTTGTTCTAACTTACTAAATAACCTAACATTCCAAGTATATGGTGGTCCAAGAGTTGGTAGAATGCTATATTCATCAATTCAGTTCAACTTATAATTTACTATCTTAATGTTATTTAATTGTTAATTAATTTTTCAACTAACATTTGCAAAATAATATCTATAATCATATCTTAGCTAGATTGAATTAACTTTAATAAACTTATAAACTTTTAAATAACTAATCAGAAATTATTATGAAAAATTTAATCTGGCGTTTGCCTATTATTTGTAGTATTATTATTACAAGTATTTATTCTAGTATTTTTGCTTCTAACACCTACGTTGTTGAAGCTGGATCTAACTACTATTCACCTGCTGATTTAACCATTTCTGCAGGTGATGTTGTTTCATGGACAAATGTTCAAGGATTTCACAATGTTAATTTTGACATTAATTCAATAACAGGAAATCCTTATAACAATCCCTCTGATGTAGGATCTTTAGGAGCAGTTAGTGGTAATTCTAATGGAGTAGATATTGGAAGCATAACATTTTCAGTTCCAGGAACTTATTATTATGATTGTTCAATTGGTAATCATGCTTCTGCCGGTATGATTGGAACTGTTGTTGTTAATCCTGCTTCTCCAGTTAATCCAACTGTTACCTTTAACTTAGATAACAGCCAATATCAAACAAGTGATGGTGGTGAATGTAGCTTCCTCACAGTTACTGGAACTTTTGATAATTGGAGCGGTTGGGGTGCAAATCCAAATGATGGATATTCCTTAAATCTTGCAGATGGTGATTATGAGTATACTTTATTATGTGTAGATACTGCAAATGCATCAGATGGTTGGTTTAATAATATCTGGACTAGTGCGACCCAAATCTCACCTACCCTTCATTCAAATTGTGATGTGCCTGGTACAGATAATAATGCAAATTTTGGTTTCACCGTTTCAGGTTCTGATCTAAGTATTTCTGATTGTATTGAAGAGTCAAATGATAATACCTCATCTGATGGTCTATACAATGTTACTTTTGACTTTTCTGATATCGATTGTAATTTCCTAAATGTGACTGGAACCTTTGATAATTGGGGAGGTTGGGGTGCAAATCCAAATGATGGTTACACAGTTCAACTTGCCAACGGAGATTACGAATTTCAGCTTCTTTGTGTTGATGAATCAATTCCTAATTGGTGGAATGATGTTTGGTCAAACTCAACTGCAATAACCCCTGTTTTAAACTCTGTTTGTGATTTTTCTATTGCTTATGATGAATCTGATGCAAATTTTGGATTCACTGTTGATGGTGAAGATGTCACTGTAACTTCTTGCAACGACTCATCTGCTCAAGTAGGTTTTTTCCCGCCTGCAGGAAGTACCCAAGAAAATGGAACTGTAACTTTACCAAATGCAAATACAGGTTCATCATATGATCAAAATATTTCATTTTATGCTGGACAAACAATTGCACTTAATATTGGAGATACTCCTATTGACCTAGGTTTTATCTCTGCTCAAATTCTTGGCGCTTCATTACCTGAAGGGATGAGTTATTCTTGTACACCTGAAGGTTGTAATTTTGGTCCAGATAATTGGGGAGTAATAAATCTAAGTGGAACTCCAAATACACCAGGCACATATGAAATACCTCTTTCAGCAGTTGTAACACTTGATGGAACTCCTCTTGGATTAGCTGGATTAGAAATTCCTATTCCAATTCCTTATAATGGAGAAGTTACTTTATTAAATATTGCTCTTGGTAATGATTTTTCTGGTATTAATTCTTTCTTACCAACTGTTGTTTTAAATGTTGAAGAATCTGCTGATGTATTAACAATTACTACAACAGTATGTAATCCCCAAGACCAAGAACTCAGATTAACAGGCCCTAATTGGGACTGGGATCCTAATGCAGGTCCAATTGCAGATGATAATGGAGATGGAACATATACCTTCACATTTGATCCTGCTCCGGATGCTGATATGACGTATCTATTAGTTTTAGATGGCGTTCAAGAAGATTTAGTTGCTGCTAATGCTGATACAAATGAGGTAGATAATTTTTCTTGTACTCCTATTACAGACTACTACTCATACGCTAATAGACAATGGTCAATTGGAGATGACTTGAATGTTACAAATATATATGGTACCTGTGGTACATGTGACGACAATTCATACTATTTAGGATGTACTGATAGTACCGCTGCAAATTATGATCCAAATGCTTCAGGCGATGATGGATCATGTATATTAGATGCAGGAACTCTTCAAGTTACTGCTACCGTATGTAACTATACTTCATTAAATGATTCTTCTGTCAGATTAACAGGACCATGGTGGTCATGGGATCCTACTGGTGGTCCAGTTGGAATTGATAATGGAGATGGAACATACACATTTACTTTTGACCCTGCTCCAACCTCTGATATGGAGTATCTTCTAGTTGTAGATGGAGTAATGGAAGATATTGTTTCTTCAAACTATGATGAAAATGGCAATGCACTTGAAAATGCAGACTGGTCTTGTACTCCAGTAACTGATTATTGGTCTTATGCAAACAGAAAATGGTCGGTTGGATCTGGAGATGTTTCAGGAATTACCTATGGAAGTTGTTC
>CACDER010000036.1 GCA_902551855.1 uncultured Cryomorphaceae bacterium
ATCATCAACAAATAATGCTATATTTGGTTCAAAGTTTTTGACATTTTTATCCAATTTAGATCTATATGACTTTGGAATATATGGTGGATTTGATACTATAATATCATATTTATTTGAAATACTAAAAATTTCATTTGATAGAATATTTTTTTGAATAAATTTAATATCAGCATTTAGATTTTTAGCATTTAATTTTGCAACTTCAATTGATTTTTCTGATATATCTATACATGTAACTTTAGATTTTAGTTTAAGATTTAAAGTTATTCCTATGCAACCAGAGCCTGATCCTAGGTCTAAAATATTTCTTTGAGTTCTGTTTTCTTTAATTATAATATCTACAAGTTCTTCTGTTTCAGGTCTTGGTATTAAAACATTATTATTGACTGTAAATTTATATCCATGAAAATATGAATATCCCAATATGTATTGAATTGGCCAATTTTTTTTTAATTTATTGATAATTTTAGAAATTTTATTAAGTTGATTGGACGTTATAAAATCATTTGGATCAATTATAATTTTTTTAAATTCAATATTTAAATAATCAATTATAATATAATAATAACTTTTAATCTCATTTTTTGAATAACTTTTATTAAGATTATCATATATGTATTTATATAATTCTTTTAATTTGATCATTTTAACAAAAGTAACCTATTTTAACTATTTTTGCACAATGGAAAATCATAAACTATATATGGAAAGATGTATAGAGCTAGCCTCGATGGGACTGGGTTCAACATATCCAAACCCATTAGTTGGTTGTGTAATAGTTAATAATAATAAAATAATTGGTGAGGGATGGCATCAAAAATCTGGAAATAACCATGCTGAAGTTGCAGCAATTAATCAAGTTAAAGATAAAATATTGTTACCAAAATCAACTTTATATGTTAATTTAGAACCTTGTTCTTTTCATGGAAAAACACCACCATGCTCAAATTTAATTCTAAATAGCGGAATTAAAAGGGTTGTAATTGGATCTATCGATTTTAATCCTGATGTCAATGGAAATGGTGTTAAATTTCTAAAAAAGAATGGAATTGAGGTAATTACTAATATTTTATCAAAAAAATCTTTTAAAATTAATAAAAGATTTTTCACTTTTCATAAGCTAAAGAGACCATACATAATATTAAAATGGGCACAATCATTAGATGGATATATTGCTCCAAAAAAAGAAAAATATTGGATTAGTTCAAATCAATCAAAACAGTTAGTTCATAAAATGAGATCTCAAGAACAGAGTATTTTAATTGGAACTACAACAGCTCACAAAGATAATCCATATTTAACTAATAGATTATGGCCTGGAAATAATCCAATAAGAATAGTAATAGACAGAACTTTAAAGCTGTCTAATTCACTTAATATCTTTAACAAAGATTCAAAAACAATTTTTTTAACTGAAATTCCTAAGAAAGGAATTAATAATCTTTATTTCGGGAAAATTAATTTTGATAATTTTATTAGTTCATTTTTTGAATTTATGTATAAAAAAAATATTCAATCTGTAATTATTGAGGGAGGAAAATATACCTTAAAAAAATTTATTGATTCAAATAATTGGGATGAGGCATATGTGTTTCAAAGTAATAAATTAATTAAAGAGGGTATAAAAGCGCCAATAATAAATATGCTACCTAAAAAAATGAAAAAATTATCTACTGATTTATTATTTAAATATAAAAATGATTTATTTACCTATTAGCATATTAGTAACTACTACTCTATCATTGATATTAAAATCTTTCAAATATTTCAAGATAAATAATTTTAATGCTATAGTATTTAATTACATATCTGCATCAATACTATCATATTTAATTATATGTTTAGAGAGGAATTTTTTATTTTTTAACTTAGATTATATTCTATATTTACTTAATCAAAAATGGATATTACTTTCATTTATAATTGGTATATATTTTATTTCATTATTTAATTTTATTGCATATTGTCTTCAAAGTATTGGTTTTTCAAAAACTACAGTTTCTACAAAAATGTCTTTGGCTATTCCATCTTTATTTGGTATTATTTTTCTGAATGATTCAATCAATGTATTAAAAATTATAGGTATTTTTTTATCACTATTATCTATTATTCTTATATCAAATTCAAGTTCAAGTTTAAATTCAAAATTTTCAAAAAATAATTTATTTTTTTTGTTACTCTTGTTTTTATTTTCTGGTTTTTTAGATATACTTTTAATCTACAGTTTAGAAAAGTATAAATTAGTTGAAAAAAATATTTTATTTGATTTTTTCTTTGTAGTGTTTTCAACATCTTCAATTTTAGGGCTTTCAATTATTTTATTTTTAAAAAATTTTTTTGGTACAATAAATTTAAAATCTACCCTAGCTGGATTTTCATTGGGTATTCCTAATGTCCTCTCAATATATTTTTTTTTTAAATGTTTAGAGTTTTTCTCAGATAGTAGCTTTATTTTTCCTGTTCATAATATTTCAATTTTATGTTTGAGTGTTATTTTAGGTTATTTATTTTTTAATGAAAAATTAAATAATTTTAATATAGTAGGTATAACTGTATCAATTATCTCTCTTTTAATTCTTTTTATTTCCAAATTTTATTAAGTTGTTCATATGCATGATTTAGATTTTACATTACTAAAAAAACTTCAAACAATCAATTCTACCTCAGGTGATGAATATTTAATGAAAGATTTTTTGATTGATTTTATCAAAAAAAATATGAATTCATGGAAAAATAAACCAGAGTTAATTTATGGAAAAGACTTTCAGGATTGTTTAATATTAAAATTTGGTAAACCTAGAACTGCCGTTTATGCTCATATGGACTCAGTTGGTTTTACTGTTAGATATAATAATGAATTAATAAAAATAGGGGGCGCTAAAATTATTAATAAAACTGAATTAGTTGGTAATGATTCTAAAGGGAATATTTCTACTTATTTATATTATGATGATAAAACATCTAAAATTTATTGTGACTATAAAAGAAATATCGATGTTGGGACTAATCTTGTATTTAAACCAAATTTCAATGAAAGTAATAATTTTATTAAAAATTGTTATATGGATAACAGACTGGGTATATTTAATGTATTAGAATTAGCAAAAACATTAGATAATGGAATAATTGTTTTTACCTGTTGGGAGGAAATTGGAGGAGGTTCTGTAGGTTATCTTTCCAAATATCTTTATGAAAAATACAAAATAAATCAAGCTCTTATTTCTGATATTACATGGATAACTGAGGGAATTAAACATAATAATGGTGTTGTAATATCAATTCGAGATTCTTCAATTCCAAGAAGAATTTTTGTCAATAAAATTATTAATATTGCTTCTAAAAGTAATATTAAATTTCAATTAGAGGTTGAATCTTCTGGTGGTTCAGATGGAAATTCTATTCAGAGGGCACCATATCCAATAAATTGGTGTTTTGTAGGTGCACCTGAGGATAATGTTCATAGTCCATACGAAAAAGTTCATAAAAATGATATTAAATCTATGATTCAACTGTACCAAAAATTAATGATTAATTTATAGTTATATTTTACTTAATGCCTCATTTATATCATTTAACAAATCTGGTAAGTACTCAATTCCAACTGATAATCTAACAAAATTATCAGTTATACCAATCTTTTGTCTATCATCAATAGGAATTGAAGCATGGGTCATAATTGCTGGATGTTCAATTAGACTTTCGACGCCACCTAAACTCTCAGCTAATGCAAAAAGTTTTAAAGATTTCAAAAATAATTTAGTTTCTTTCATTCCACCATTTATATATACTCCTATCATTCCACTGAAACCACAAAATTGTTTTTTTGCTAATTCAAATTGAGGATGACTATTTAGCCCAGGGTATATTACTTTTAAAATTTTACTATTTCTTTCAAGGAAATCAGCAATTTCATGTGCATTTTTTTGATGTTGTTCCATTCTTATTGACAAAGTCTTAATTCCTCTTAGTACTAGCCAACTATCAAATGGAGATTGAGTTGGTCCAATTGAATTTTGAAGATACCATAATTTATCATAAATTTTTTTATTATTCAACATAATTGCTCCTCCAACTATATCACTATGACCGTTAATATACTTTGTTAATGAATGAATTACAATATCAGCACCTAAAGAAATAGGAGTAAAAAAACAAGGACTCATAAATGTATTATCAACTACAAGTATCTTTTTATCTTTTTTTGTTAATTTTGATATACTATTAACATCAGAAATTTTTAGTGTTGGATTACTAAGTGATTCAAGCCAAACCATATCTGGTTTATATTCTTTATAGCACCTTGTAAACTCTTTTAAATTTGAAGTATCAATATGTTTAATTTTGATTTTTTTGTTATAAACAGAATTAAATAGTCTGTATGTACCTCCATATACGTCATTACCACATAATAGCTTAGAACCATTAGGTAATGTTTCCAATATTAATGAAATTGAAGACATACCACTTGAAGTTACAATACAATAATCTGCATTTTCAGTACTAGCAAGACAATTTTCTAATCTTGTTCTGGTAGGATTATGAGATCTAGTATATTCATAACCCTTGTGCTTTCCAGGTTCATTTTGAACATACGTAGATGTTTGATAAATTGCAGGTATTATTGATCCATTGATTAAATCGGGTTCGTTACCAACATGTATAATTTTTGTTGAAATATTATATTTTTTCATTATTTAATATCTTATCAATTTGAATATCTAAAGAATCTTTTTTGTTATTTTTTTTGATAAATCCGTTATCAATCATCCAATTATCATTATATAATTTAGATGCATATCTATTTCCTGAATCTGGAAGAATAATTAAAATTTTCTCTGGTTTTTTAAGTTTTTTAGCATAGTTTATTGCACCCAATACTGTTGCTCCACATGATCCACCAGCGTATATTCCCTCTTTTCTTAACATTTTTCTAGTCATTAAAAATGAATCTTTATCATTAACCATTTCGAAATCATCAATATATTTAAAATTAATATTTTTAGGGATAAAATCTTCACCAATACCTTCAAGTAGATATGATTTAGCTTTAATCATTTTTTTAGATTTAAAATAATCTGTAATTATCGAACCTTCACAATCAACTGCAATAGTTTTTAATTTTGGCATTTTTGATTTTAAATATTTTGAACATCCTGATATTGTTCCTCCAGTTCCAATGCTAGCAACTAGAGTATCAAACTTACCTTCGGTTTGTTTGAATATTTCAGGCCCAGTTTGTTTATAGTGACATTCACTATTATCTAAATTACTGTATTGATCTAAATAAATTGAATTGGGAAGTTTTGCTAATTTAGCAGCCACAGAATAATATGATTTAGGATCTTCGGGTTCAACATTTGTTGGACATACTATGACTTTTGCACCATAAGCTCTTAGATTATTAATTTTCTCTTTTGATTGTTTATCTGCCATCACAAAAATACATTTGTACCCGTTAATGGCTGAAAAAATTGCAATTCCAACACCAGTATTACCTGAAGTTGATTCAATTATTATTCCTCCTGGTTTAATTTCACCTTTTTCCTGAGCTCTTTTACAAATATATACCCCCATTCTATCTTTAATTGAACCTCCAGGATTTAAATACTCTAATTTAACATAGAGTTTAGATTTAATATTATTACAAATTTTATTTAATTTTACTATTGGTGTATTACCAATTATATCTATAATATTTTTATTAAATTTTTCCATTTAAGAGTTATTTATAATTTATCCATGTTTTTGAATCTTTATAATCTGAAATAATAGAGCATGGAATTATGTTATTATGTCTTTCAATACTATTGAAAAGAAAGTTAATTGCATTTTTCATACCATTTAATGAATTTGAAAAAATAATAATAAAATTTGTTTCTATAATTATTTTATAAAATTCATCAGTAGTTGTATTGTTTTTAGTACAAAGCAAATTTATTGAATTATCAGTAATTGGATCAGAAAAATAGTAAATTTTATGATTTTTATTTTGAAAATTGTTAAATAATCTTTTACCTAAAGAAAAAAAAATACTATCGGCAAACAAAATTGAATTATTTAATTCAAAATATGATGAAGTAAATTCAATACTTCTGTAATTTGTCTTGATTTCTCCTCTACATGAAACAAATAATATACAAATTATTAATAATAATATATGACTAATTTTAAGATTAAATTTCATTTAAAACAAGTGATGATGCGCCTAATAGAGCCCCATTATATTTATTTAATTTACTTTTAACAATATTTGTTTTATTTTTAAAAATATCAAGCAAATAATTTTCCATGTATTTTTTTGTAGGTTTAATTAATAAATCACCTGATTCTACAACTCCGCCATACAAAACAATTATTTTTGGACTGGTAATTGCAACTAAATTTGATAAACTATAACCCAATATGTCGGCTGTTTTATCGAAAGTTTTAATTGCTAATGGATCATTATCTTTGGCTTTATTAAAAATTTCTTCGCTTGTTAAGATTTTATTAGTATTAAATTTCGAATTTAATAATAATTCATTGTAAGTTTTTGTAATTCCTCTCGAAGAAACATAAGTTTCTAGGCACCCTTTCCTCCCACAATTACAGTTTCTTCCATTATTTACAACAGTAGTATGACCTAATTCACCAGCGAAACCATCATGTCCATAAATAACTTCTCCATTTGATACAATACCACTTCCCAGACCTGTTCCGATAGTTATCATTACAAAATCTTTTATATTTTTCGCAGAACCAAAGTGCATTTCTCCTAATGCCGCAGCATTTGCATCATTCGTTATTATGATTGGAGCATTAAATTTTTCTTGAAATATTTTTTTTAATTCTATTTTTCCTTTCCAAATTAAATTTGGTGCATTTTCAATACACCCACTATAATAGTTCGCATTGGGTGCACCAATTCCAATGCCTAATAATTTAAAATTTTTAATTTTTTTTAGTTCAATACTTAATTCAATAGTCAAATAATTAACGAAATCTTTTAAAAATTTAAACTTATTAGTTGGAACTTTATTTTCGTATAAAATAAAACCATTTTTTTTAATTATTCCGTATTTTGTGTTTGTTCCACCTATATCAATTCCAATTATAACATCCATATGTATTAGATTAATTTTTTATTAATAATGCATAAAAACCAATATAAGCAAAACTAATTAAATTTATAAAATATGAAATATGAATATCTAGAATATCTGCTATTATTCCTTGTATTGGTGGAATTATAGCTCCACCCAATATCATCATTATTAAAAAAGACGAACCTTGTGAAGCATAATTACCAATATTTTTAATTGATAAAGTAAAAATACATGGCCACATAATCGAACAAAATAGACCACAACTTAAAAA
>CACDER010000037.1 GCA_902551855.1 uncultured Cryomorphaceae bacterium
TTCATGATTGTCTCTTAAAAAAAAAGATATTTTGTTGATTGTATTTAAAATTAAATCTCTTTTTTCAAATAATTTTACTTTAGATTCTAAATCTTCTTTTTCATTAATTTGGATGTTTGCAGATTCAATTTCAGAGTTTATAAATTTTGAAAATTCTAACTTTTCATTAGATTTATTTTCTTGTGAGGTAAGCTCATTTAATTTAAAATTAAGAGATTGTAATTTATTATAATAATTTGAAAGATTTAATAATTTTTTTTTATGATCTTCGAATTTAAATGATGTTAAATTGTCAATTAATTTTAAATGAAAACTTTGTTTATTTAATAAAATATTTTCATTTTGCGTGTGTATATTTAACAAATATTGACCGATTTCTTTTAATTTTGATAACTTTACACTACAATCGTTTATAAAGGATCTGGAAATTGAGTTATCAAGAATCTCTCTCCTAATAATTATTTTATCATTTAACAAATCTATACCATTAGTTTCTAAAAAACTTAAAACTTTTTTATTATTATTTTTAAAAATTCCTTCAATTACAGTTTTTGAATCAAAATTTGGTATAATTTTATGATCAACTCGTTTACCACAAATCAAATTAAGTGCATTTATTATGATAGTTTTTCCAGAACCTGATTCTCCTGTTATTACATTAAATCCATCTTGAAATTTAATTTCAAGGTTTTTAACTAAGGCATAATTTTTTATTTGTAGTAACTCTAACATTAATTATTTCCTATTAGATTCTAATAATATTCTGTCCCACTTACTAATATTTGAAGGATCCATTTGTTTCAATAAATCAACCACTTCATTTTTATTTGAAATAAAACCATCAGAAAAAATATTTACAATTTCATCAGACTTTGCATCAAAGAAGACTTTTAATAAATAATTTCCTTGTTTTTTATCAAATGATTTTTTCACACTGTAAAGTGAAGATATTATTTCATCTCTTGCTGATTCTTTCTGATCAGATAATTTATCAAGACCATTTAAATGATATATGTAATTAGCATTTCTTAAATTTTTAAAATCATTATGCAATAAATTTTCAATTAACCAGTGTCTATTGAATAAACTTTCGTAAGGTTTCCAACCAATTGCTTTTTGATCACCAACAGCGTTATTTAGTACTTTTTGGGCATTTATAAAAAATTCTTGACCTCCCTCTATTGAAAATGTATCATAATCCATACCAATAATAATATATGCATAATAAGCTAATATTGATATTAAATTTGAGGTATGATTGTGCTTATTAAACTCTAATACTTCATTTTCATCATATTCAAAGTTTAAATTATTATCAACAATATTTAATATAGGAGAATTGTATGAAGAATTGAAAATAGTTCTAGATGATTTAACATTAAGAGATCCTCTGTATTCGTTTAGTCCTATTTGTTTATTTAAATTTAATGTGATATTACACTCAATTCTTTCTTCAGGATAAAAAACATCATTTGTCCATCTTGTATTATTCATAAACTCAAATATAGCAGTTTTCATGTTTAAAAACTTCTGACGATCGACTCCCTGAATTTGCTGATAGTTAACTTGAATTCTAGAATTTAATTCCTGAGCATAATTACAATATATATTTAATGAAAAAAGTATTATTAAATATTTATAAATTGGTTTCATCATATATTGTATTTATTATATCTAATGCAATATTTTTCTTAGATTTTAATTTAAAATCATATTTTCTTCCTGATTTTGAAAGTATTTTTACTTTGTTAAAATTTGAAAAGGGATCAATATTTTTATCATTTAAAGAATTCAAAACTATTAAATCTAAATTTTTTTTAATTAATTTATTTTTTGCATTTTCTAATTTCATTTCGTTTTCTAAAGCAAATCCAACCAAAAATTGATTTTTCTTAAATTTACCTAATTCATTTAAGATATCTGTAGATTTTGTTAAATTAATAGAAAATTTAAAATCATCTTTTTTTATTTTTTTATTGACTAATTTTAAAGGTTTAAAATCTGAAACTGCAGCAGTAAAAACAACTATATCATATTGTGAAAATTTAGTTTTAGATAAATTAAACATTTCAAGAGATGTTTCAATCCTATAAATGTCAATATTTTCGTGAACAGGATTTTCTGTTGAAGGACCTAAGATAAGATCAACATTTGCACCTTCATTCGCAAAAGCAATTGACAATTCGCTTCCCATTTTTCCTGATGATTTGTTAGATATAAATCTCATAACATCAATATACTCTCTTGTTGGTCCAGCAGTAATTAAAACTTTTTTATTATAATATTTTAAAGATTTTAGCAGATCTGATTTTATAAAATTATAAATTGTTTCAGGTTCACTCATTCTTCCTTCACCAATTAAACCACTTGCAAGTTCACCATAATCAGAGTATATAATTTTAACTCCATTATTTTCTAAAGTTTTAAAATTTTTTTTAGTTGAGTTATCTTTATACATTTCGAGGTCCATTGCTGGAGCTATGTATATATTATTTTTTGAGGATAAATAAGTTGCAACTAAGATATTATCAGCAGATCCATTTGCCATTTTACTAATTGTATTTGCAGTGGCAGGCGCAATAACGAATAGATCTGCCCATTGAGAAATTTTCACATGATCATTCCAAGTAGGGTTTTTTTTATCTGAGGTAAATTCAGAAAACACTTTATTTTTTGATAATGTAGACAGTGAAAGAGGAGTAACAAATTTTTTTGAATTTGGTGTTTGGATACATTTAACGTTTGCTCCAGATTTGATAAATAATCTTACTAGGTATAGAGATTTATATGCTGCAATTCCAGCTGAAATACCAATTAAAATATTTTTATTTTCAAACATTAAAATTATTTTTCACTTTCTTTTCTATTATTAATTATCAATTGATCATCCAATAGTTCTTTTAGTGCAATTAAAGTTGGTTTAGATAATTTTTCATAGTATTTTGATACTTCAATTTGTTCCTTGTTTTCAAAAACTTCGTCTAAATTATCATTATGAGTAGCAAATTCGTCAAGTTTGGTAACAAGTTCTTCTTTCATTTCTGAACTAATTTGATTAGATCTTTTTTCTAAAGCGACAATAGCCTTATAGATGTTTCCAACTTTATCTTCAATGATTCTGTTGTTATTAGTTACTGTAGTCTTAGATGCTGATGTTTTTTTAAAATCCATTATTTTACATTTTTTAAATTGTTATACATTTTTTTTGACTCATTTTTAAATTTACTTGATGGGTATTCATTTTTAAATTGATTGTAAGAGATTATGCAATCTTTGATTCTTTTATCTTTTTTTTCTTCAATACTATTTATAGCTAATTCATAATAGCTACAGAGTTGTAAAAATAGTACTTCTTCTTTGAATTGTGAATTTTGATTATCCTTTAAAAAATTATTGAAAGCATAAATCGCAGATTTATAATTTTCTGTTCTATAATATTGTTTTGAATTTTCAAAAGCTTTTTTTTCTAATTTATTTAATAACTCTAATTTAAGTTCAGATATTTTATCAATGAATAAGCTATTGGGATATAATTCTAAAAATAATCCAATTTCATCAAGGGTTTTATATGTATTTGTTTGATCCAGAGAATAAACTGGACAAAGTAAAAAATACGAATATATTGACTTATATAAAGATTCCTCTGCTCTTGGTGAATCTTTAAAAGTTTGATGAAATTTTTTAAACTCATTTGCTGATGCTAGGTAATTTCCTTTTTCAAATAAAGTTTTAGCATAAAAATAATATACATCCTCAAATTTTGCTGTCCCTCTGAAAAGTAGTAATAATTCTTGAAATAATGGGTATGCCTTTATAAAATCATTTTCATTGAAATAATTAACTGCTTCTTGATATTTATATTCTAAATCATTACTTTTTAGAATCTTTTGGTAGTCACTACAAGAGGAGTTAAAGACAATCAAAAATATACAAATAAGCTTCAAATAACATTTAAGTAATTTCATAATTGCAAATATATAATTTTAATGAAATTAATTGTATTAAAATAATTTGTAATTTTGCAACTTCATAAAAAAAAAGTTAATGGATTTATTTGAAAAATTAAAATTAAATAGAGGCCCACTTGGACAACATGCCAAAGAAGCCCATGGATACTTTGCATATCCCAAACTTGAGGGAGAAATATCTAACAAAATGATGTTTAGAAACAAAGAAGTGCTAACATGGAGTATCAACAATTACCTTGGTTTATCTAATGATCCTGAAATCAGAAAAGTTGATGAAGAAGCATCAAAAAATTGGGGTTTAGGCTACCCAATGGGTTCAAGGATGATGTCTGGTAACTCAAATTATCATGAGAAGTTAGAAAAGAATCTTTCAGAGTTCATTTGTAAAGAAGATACAATTTTACTGAATTTTGGTTATCAAGGTATGCTATCTTCTATCGATGCATTGGTAGATAGAAAAGACGTTATTATTTATGATAGTGAAGCTCATGCCTGTATAATTGATGGTGTAAGATTACATCAAGGTAAAAGATTCGTATTTCCTCATAACAACATTGAAAATTTAAAAAAACAATTAGAAAGAGCTGAAAAAATAATTGATGAAACGAACGGTTCTATTCTAGTTATTACTGAAGGTGTATTTGGTATGTCTGGGGAACTTGGTAAAATTAAAGAAATAATTAAACTTAAAAAAAAATATGAATTCAGATTATTTGTTGATGATGCTCATGGTGTAGGTACAATGGGAAATAACGGAAGAGGAACCGGAGAACATTTAAATTGTATTGACGATATTGACATATTATTTGGTACTTTTGCTAAGTCATTTGCTTCAATTGGTGCATTTATATCTTCAACATCCGATATAATAGAATATCTAAGATATAATATGAGGTCTCAAATATTTGCTAAGTCATTACCTATGCCATTAGTAATAGGTGCATTAAAAAGATTAGATATTATCAAAAATAACAAGGAAAATAAAGATAATTTGTGGACAATAGCTAATGCTCTGCAAAAAGGTTTAAGATCTAGCGGATTTAATATAGGTAATACAGAATCTGTAGTTACACCAGTTTATTTAAATGGTGGTGTTGGAGAAGCAACAAATTTAACATTTGACTTAAGAGAAAATTACAATATTTTTTGTTCGATAGTTACATACCCAGTAGTACCTAAAGATACTATTTTATTAAGATTAATCCCAACCGCGATTCATACTTTAGATGATGTAAATTACACTATAAAATCATTTAAAGAAATAAAGCTAAAACTATCTCAAGGAAAATATAATTCCGAAAAAATTATAAAAACTTAATTTCAAATTAAGTCTTGAAAAAATTATTAAACAAATATTATTATAATTTTATCCTACATTTTACGGTACTTATTTGGGCCTCTACAGGTTCTCTAGGAAAGTTAATAACACTCAAATCTGATGTAATTGTAATATACAGAATGTTAATAGCATTTATAATTCTTTATTTGTATAGTTTCTTATTTAAGAATAAAGTTTATTTAAAAAAAAAAGACAAGTTAAAAATGTATCTCTTAGGTATTATAATTGCATTACATTGGATAACTTTTTTTGAAGCAATAAAAATATCAAATGTTTCAATATCTTTATGCTGCTTATCATCTTCATCATTTTTTGTATCAATAATTGAACCATTATTCTTTAAAAAAAAAATTAAGATATATGAACTATCCCTAGGTGTATCTGTAATTATTGGAATATTAATCATTTTTAATTTTGAATCAAATTTTTATTTAGGAATTATCATGAGTATTATTTCTGCTATTCTCGCTTCTATTTTTTCAGTATGGAATGCAATTCTTGTTAAAAAGAACTCTTCTTTAACTATAACAATAAATGAAATGAAATCTGGTTCAATATTCTTATTAATTATTAGTTTTTTAAAATTATTAGCAAACAAAAATTATATGCAAAATAATTATATTCCAAACATAGACGAGGTTTTTTATATTTTAATATTAGGAATAATTTGTACAGGTGTTGCATTTGTTTTAGGGATAGAAATTTTGAAGAAGATATCTCCTTTTAGTGCAAGTCTGACAATGAATTTAGAGCCTATATATGGAATAATTCTTGCAATAACTATTTTTGGAGAATCAGAAAAAATGTCAAAAGAATTTTATTTAGGATCATTTATAATTATTTCATCTATAATAATAAATGGAATAATAAAAGAAAAAACTAAATAAATTTTGTTAAAAAATTTATTCCATAACTTTTTAATTCAAATAAAATTGGGTCATAAATATTTTTATAGATAGGAATAATTACTCCTCTTTGATTAATTTCATTATTTAAAATTAATTTTGTGGCTATCCCAACAGGTAATCCAACAGTCTTTGACATAGCTGTGTAAATTTGATCTTCTCCATTAAGGATAAATGAAGAGTGAACTTCAAATTTTTTTTTACCAAGTAAATATTTAAATTCATGATGCATAACTATCATATCTTTATCATTTTTATCCAATTGCCACTTATTTTTTAGTAAAGAATATAATATTTCACCCGGAGTGGCAATTCCGAGATTAATTGAAGAATTAGATAAAAAACCTAACCATTTTAAATTATCAATAGCAATTTCTGAGGCATTATATTTTAATTTCAAATACTCATCTAAAGATTTGATTTTGATGCTTAATAATGAATACAAAAAATCTTTATATGATAAGTTTTCAGTATTAATTTTTAATTTATAATCAGTTAAACCTATTTTAACCAATAAATCCCATGATTCACAAAAATTCTTTTTTCTTAAAGTACCTCTTAATAAGGTTGAAACATTACTAATACCATATATATCCCGATACTTTAAACTGTCTCTGTTAATGTATGACTCGAAAATTTTATTATCATGTATTTTAACTTTTTCAATTTTACTAAACAAAGTATTATAAGGAATAGTCTCTACTTTAGACCGTAACAAATATTTTGATATACCTTTACCTGCATTGATAACATTTTTTGGATTCCATGTGAATTTATATTTCCATGGATTGTTGTCATATTCATCAGCAATTAACCCACCACAATATGATTTAAAGCTTATAATCTCTCCATTTTTTTCTTTAATATTATTTATAATTTGCATTGCTGACATGTGATCAATTCCAGGGTCTAGTCCTATTTCATTTAAAATTATTACATTATTTTTTTTTGCTTTTTCACTTAAACTTTTTATTTTCTCATCAACGTATGATGCAGTAATTAAGTGAGTATTATAATTTACACAATCATTAGCTACAATAAAATGTAAATTAGATGGTAACATGGAAATAACAATATCTGAGG
>CACDER010000038.1 GCA_902551855.1 uncultured Cryomorphaceae bacterium
AATCAGTAATTAATGATGAGTCATTTTGTTGTGAATCTAAATCATTCGTAATTTGATAAAGTTGATTATATAAATTATTTAAATCTTGATTTTGATTATTAAGTGTTGATATATCATTCTCGAGTGAGGAAACAATTGTTGAAGATTCATTAACTATATTTTCAAGATTTTCTATTGTTTGAATAAGTGAATCACAATTTAAAATATCATCGCATAGATTAAAATCAAAGATTTCTTGGTTTACTTTAATTTGGTAGCCATAACCAGGATTTAAATTACCAATTCCATTAAAATTTAATTCAGGAAGATATACTGAACCTAAATAGTCTTTAACAATCACAATATCATCAATGTAATTGGAAAGAACATCAGAGGCATTTTGTGGTTCATTACAAACATATCCAAATATATTCCAACCATCATTTAAATCTATACTAATCTGGTTATTTTCAGGATTATTAGATAAATAATCATGGATAGAAAAAATACATGAGTTGTCATTAAAATTGGCTTCAGGATTGTAATTATAAGCTGAATTTGATGTACAACCCTTATTAGCGCAATAATAACTCGGACCACAACAAGATGGATAATAACTTTCTATTAATATCTGATCATTGTTACATGACTCTAAATAAGTACAACGAAGAGAAGTTTCTTCACATTCAACTGTCCATGCACAGTTAAAATAATAATGACTTAGAGAAGGATAATTAGTTAGATCAGGAATTCCTTGTAATGTATCAATAATATTTTCTTCAAAATACATTAAGACATTATTATAACAGGCTGAGTTATTTTGAAACTCTAGACATTGATTAATCATATCTAACCCTAAACTCATGGGGTAAGGATTTAAATTGTTATAAATTGAAGCAACAGTAGATTGACTAATATTAGAAAAATCATTATTTTGTATAGTATCTAGTATACTATTTATAAAAGTAATAGTTGAAGCTAATTGACTAAAAGTATATCCATGTGTTAAGAAAAGAGGATCATATAATAGAGACGAAGAAGGCTGACAATATTCGAAACTATCCACATTTTCAAAACTATCAGAGAATTCAGGATAAATATATTCAAAACAAGAATCAGGGAATTCAGGATAAATATATAAAGTACTACAATCATAATTTTCAATGTTAAAATCAAGATAATTATAATTTTGAGCTTGAATTGAAATGGTAAAAATCAATGCAAAGAAAAATTTTAATACAATTTTCATAATATTTAAATATAACAAAATAGATACTATAAAAAAAATATCAATTAATCGATAAAATATAAATAAATATATGAAGGTAATTTATTTAAATATTTTTCTGTTTTAAATAAATTTTATTTATATTTATTAAAGTTATATAAGAGTTATTTG
Organism: uncultured Cryomorphaceae bacterium; assembly: GCA_902551855.1. GTDB lineage: Bacteria > Bacteroidota > Bacteroidia > Flavobacteriales > UBA7430. The sequence goes on from CACDER010000038.1 coordinate 1,379, forward strand.
ACCCTAGTGTTTATATGGTGTTTGTAAAAAATTAACTTTGATTAAACTATTAAAACAATGCAATAAATAAGGAGTTTTAAGAATCAATAAAATCTAGTTTGATTTCCTGCATCTCCACTATTTTGATTTAAAGCTATTTTTCATATGATATAGTGAAATTGATCAGGGAATTAAAAAATATTATTGACATCTAATATATAAACAATTAGAATTTCAAGAAAAAAAGGATTTAAAACCCTAACATTTGATTTTTCAAACTTTCCTGAGCTGGATTATCACCAAGCCAAATTCCAAAGAGGGCTTGTTTAAAAGGTAGACCGAGAAATTTTCCACGAATTTCGGCATTTTTATAAATAATTGTTTTTTCTTCCTTGGAGCTATAAAACAAAATAATTTCATCGCCTGGCTCAAATGGATCACTGAGATATTCCTTAAATCTTTCGATTTCTAATGAAGTGTACTTACCTACAGTTGTATTTTTAAACCCTTCTTCTAAAGCTTCTATAAAACGGTCACGTGAGACAAGTTTCGAGGCAATAACAATTCGAATCGCCATAGAATTGCTACTCATTACAATTTGATTTGCGTCACTACTAGTTTTAGATAAATACAGACCCCCAACATACAGATCTAAAAAACTAAATTTTTCACGTAATCCTCCACCATTGAATGTGAAAGTATCGTCATTAATAGATAGCTCATGCTGAAATTCAATACCATCTATGTTGGTTTCCTGCGCGCAAAGTGAAATTGTAATGACTAAAGTTACTATAGTTAAAGTGATCTTAGATTTATTCATCTTATTTTCTTATTTAAAAAAGTTAATATTTTTCTTAAAAACAAATAATATATCTTTATTCGTCTAATTATAACTTTTTCATCTAAAAGTTGGCTTTTCAAATTTATGGAATTGATAAAGTAATTGAAAAAAATATAATTCGATCATAAGATTTTTTATTATGGAAATATCAGACTTTTTTTAATTCAAAAATTTCATAACTAAGCATTACTTCATCCCAAATAGGTTTTGAAACAGGATTTGAACCATCCATAAATGAATTTAAAGCATCTTCGTTATGAACGGAAATTTTAAACATTACAGAGCTTTTATCAGGAGAAACTCCAGGAATAGTTTTAGTTAAATCTGCAACTTTTCTTCTTTCATTCAACCCCTGTTCAGACTGCATAAAACTCATAAATTTATCAAACTTACCTTCTTTTAGTTTTCCAACTACAAGCATATTTTTCATTTTAATTAAATTAATTGTTAATATGATACTAATATAAAAAACTCTTAGCTAAATAATAAAAAATTAAAGTTAAAAAATCATAATATTATAAAAATAATTTATTTATTGAAATAATAATTAATTGAATTGTTTGACTATTTTTTTTTCAATAATTTCATTATTATATATGTAATACAATAATGTACCTGATAATTGATTTTTAGGATTCACCTCTTGTCCTAAAATATTTATAACCTTTATAAGTATTTTATTTTTATTATCAATTTCAGAAGTCGATAAATTTTGATTGTCCATAATATTTTTGAAAAAACTCCAAATTTCTTCAGAGGCATTAATCTGAGAATTATTATTGGTTGGCCAATAATGATCTAAATCAATAATACTATAAAACCAAACATGAATATTGTCATCTATATTAACGTATTTATCTACTTCAATTGAACCTGAGGTCGTGGAAGAATTGGGAATAATATATGATTCATAGGGTATACAAGAATTAAAATTAACCCAGCTAGAAGTAGCATCAGAAGCTGAAACATAAGGACCATAGCCTTCAAAATACCCACCATCATAATATATTGTATTATCATTTGTACCATGTAAAATAAATACAGATGTCTTAATTGTTGGAGAACAAACATCCATATAATCAAAAATAGCTCCGCCAACTGGAGCAATTGCTAAAAACACTTTGGTATTTTGACATCTAGCAAGATGATGAGACATTTCAGCACCATAGGAAAATCCTGTGGAAAAAACTTTTTTTTCATCGATTTCATATTCATTTATTAGTTCCTGGTTTAATGCCATAATGAAATCAACATCTGACATCCCATTTGTATTCCATGACGTCCAACCCGAACTTCCTCCATCACCGTCAATTAAAGCGGTAGGATAACAAACAAGAAATTTGTGTATTTCAGCTAAATTATTAAAGCTTCCATATGACATCATACTAAGTGCACTATCTCCCCACGCATGTAATGAATAAACTAAAGGTGATAATTGAGGTAAATTTTCTGGAATATATAAAAAATATTCCCTAGTATTTCCACTTGGATCATCAAAATAATGCGGACCAGAAATCTGTCCCATAACCTCAAAAGATGTAAATAAAAGTATATATATTAATATTTTCATAATAAGATAAAACTAGTTAGATATCCTACCATTAATATCAAACTTAGAAAAAAATCTCCAAATTTCTTCAGATGAATTAATATCCATATTTCCCCAAGCTCCAAACCAGTCGTGTCCTCCTCCATTCACAATTAAATGTTCAATAACTACAGAACTATCACAATTCAACCAAGTTCTCTTTTTAACAGTGCTTTGATCTTTAATATTAATATCTGGAAAATATATTTCAGTTGGTGAAATATCACAATTATTATAATTTATCCAATATTTAAGTATATGATTAATAGATAGAGTCCATTTTGGATTACCATTATATGGGACAACTTGATCATTAGTTCCATGTATTTGTAAAATTGGAGTTGAGTGTGTTGGGTTGCATAAATTAAATGTTTGTGGAGTCATAGATCCAGTTACTGAGGCTATTGCAGCTATTCTTTCACTCAATTGACAGGCAAGTAAAAAACTCATATATCCGCCATTGGACATCCCGCTAATATAAATTCTTGATTGATTAATATTATAATTTTCTGACAAAGAGTCTAATAAATTACTTATGAAACCTACATCATCAGTATTACTATCTAAAGTCCAACCTCCAACATTCCAATGAGTTTTTCCCTTCATCAAAGTACCTTGTGGATATACAACAATAAAATTTGCAGTATCAGAAACATAATTAAAGTTTGTATAAGACATACCTGACGCATTACCCCCATATCCATGAAAACATAGAACTAGAGGAAAAGATAATTTATCATTATAAGAATCTGGAATATGAATAATGTAATGTCTCTCTAAATTATCATGAAGTATACTTTGAAAGAGAGTTTGTTGAGCAAAAGATATATAAGATATGTAAAGAAATAAAAATATTAGTTTTCTCAAAATTTTTAAATTTATTTAAATCAAATATAATTAAATAAATATTTAAGATTAATTATTAACTTAAAAAAATATAGAAATTAGATATTAGAAAATTACATTAATTAAATTTCTATTATTAAAAATAATACATGAAATTAAGGGAAAATCTTTTATAAATTATAAATGAAACTTTAAAATTAATTGTAATTAGATATAACTATTTCATATATTTGACTATAAAATATTTAATCCTAATGAAAACAATTTATTCATCTATTTTTTTCTTGATTATTTTAATTTTTTTGAATTTTTGTTCACAACCATATTCACAAAATAAAAAAAATAATTCTTCAACAAAACAACCTAATTTTTTATTTGTTCTTGTTGATGACCAACCTTTTGATGCAGTTGGTTTTTCAGGGAGATATCCTTTTTTAAAAACTCCCAACATTGATAAACTTGCACTTGAAGGAGTTAATTTTGAAAATTTTTTTGTTACTCAATCAATTTGTTCACCTTCCAGGGCTAGTTTTTTAACTGGTACATATCCCCATATTCATGGTGTAAATCAAAATAATCGCCACGTAGATCCAAATTGGGAAGCATATCCTCCCTTCTCTGTTCACTTACAGGATGCTGGATATGAAACTGCTCATGTTGGAAAAATTCATATGGCTCACGAAAAAGGTAAAGATCATATAAGACCAGGGTTTGATTATTGGTTCAGTTTTATTGGGCAGGGAAAATATTTTGATCCACCTGTAAATGACAATGGATATGAATATCAAGAAAAGGGTTATATGACTGATATACTCACTGAAAAAGCTATTGACTGGCTTAAAGAAAAAAGAAATCCGAATAAACCGTTCAGCTTGAATCTTTGGCATAAAGCTGTACATGAACCTTTTCTTCCAGCTGAAAGACATAAAAATTTTTATAAAGATACCGAGTTGCCTACCCCTCCTTATGATACACATAAAGAAACTTTCAAAGGAAAACCAGAATGGCAAAGAAAAAAAACATTTGGATTTGATTGGGTAAAAAATCTCCCCATTCCAGCTGAATTATCGCAGGTTGATTGGCCTATAAATTATGATAATAATATGCAACTTTTACGTAGTATTTTAGCAGTTGACGAATCTCTTGGGAAAGTATTGGAAACTTTAGATTCAATTGGGGAATTAGATAATACTGTAATAATTTATACAAGTGATAATGGTTACTTTTTAGGAGAACATACTTTTAATGACAAAAGAATAGCATACGAAAATTCTATGCGTATTCCTATGTTGATTCGTTACCCAAAATTAATTAAAAAAAATACTGCTGTTAAAGAACAGTGTTTAAATATTGATATGGCTCCTACAATACTTGATTTAGCAGGAATTGAAATACCTGATTACATGCAAGGAGAATCAATGATTAAATTGATTAGTGGAGATCCCTCACCAGAATGGAGAAAGTCAATACTATTTGAATATTATGTAGATGACAATTGGCCTTATTCAGGTCCTAATCAAATTGCAGTTCGAACAAATCAATATAAATTTGTAGATGCATTTTTGAAAAATGATATTGATGAATTGTATGACCTTCTAAATGATCCCGGCGAGATGAATAATTTAATTAGTCTCAAGCAATATGATGATATTGAAAATGAATTAAGGCAAGAAGCTGAAAGACTAAAAGAAAAATATAGCTATAATACTGATAGAGATTGGTGGTTGAGAAAAGTTTTAAAAGAAAAAAATATTAAATAAGTTTATATCACGATTTAGTTTAATTATTCTTCTAAATTTATTATTGTTGGGCAAAATTGAAAATTATCAACTATCTCATTTAATTTTATTTGATAGCCTTTTGCAAATTGTAACTCCCCTATACCATTAAAAGAGTATTGAGGTAAATAAGCATTCCCAAATTCATCTTTTAAAATTATAACTTTATCTGATATTTGAATAAAAGCATCAATTACATCAATTGGGGAAATACACGTATATCCAAACATACTCCATCCAAATGGCATATCAAGAGCTATATCATTATATCCAACTAAAGTTGAATTTTCTTGTAAAGCAATCAATGAATCTATCTGATTTTGTAACCCACTAGAATAGTTATTTGATAGTTCTAATTGCTGAATCAAATTATTTCCTATTGAATCTCCCAGATTTAACATATCATTTAAATGATTTTCAAGAAGCTCTATCACATTGTTCAATGAATCTAATTCAAATTGTAGATTTGATAATGATGTACTCATTTGAAGTGTTTGAGATATAAGTTGACTATT
>CACDER010000039.1 GCA_902551855.1 uncultured Cryomorphaceae bacterium
GCTATATTTTTTTTATAAGATTAAAAATCATAATATTAATCAAAAGTTTAAATTTGAAAATCCAAATATAAATTTACCTCCAGATTATTTAATTTATGAATCATTTCAATTAAATTACTATAAATACTATAACGAAAGTTATGAAACAGCTAAATGGTTATTAGATAATGTTTCACCATTTGTTAAACTTGAAAATGCTAAAATATTAGATTGGGGATGCGGCCCAGGAAGGATTATTCGACATTTACCAAACTTACTTAAATCTTGTGAATTTTATGGAACAGACTATAACAAAAATTCCATTAAATGGTGTAAAAATAATTTAAATAATATTTCTTTTAACCATAATAACTTAGACGCAACTTTACCTTATCCTGATAATTATTTCAATATCATATATGGAATTTCAATATTTACCCACTTATCAAAAAAAAAAAATTATGAGTGGTCTGATGAACTGTATAGAATTCTAAAACCAAAAGGAATATTTTTTTTTACCACCCAAGGAGAAAATTTTAAAAAATTGTTAACCATAAATGAAAAAAAAAAATTTGATGCCGGTAAAATAATTACAAGAGGAAATGTTAAAGAGGGACACAGGACCTATTCTACTTTTCACCCTGAAATATTCATAAGGAATTTATTTAATAATTTCAAAATACTAAAACATATTATTTTAAAACAAGAAAAAAATCAAATTATTCCTCAAGACGTTTGGATAATAGAAAAAAAATAATTTTTTGAAATATTTAATAACTCCAGATAAATTAAAAAAATTATTTACAAAGTTTATCTTTAGGAGGAGCAAATTTTGTCAAATTTATTCCTTTTACTGCGGGGATATATTCCTGAATAGTTGGTATTCTTCCTAAAATTGCTGATAAAACTACGACTGGGGTTGAGGCTAATAAAGACTCTCCTTTTTTTCGATCAGAATCAGCTACAACTCTTCCTTTAAATAAACGAGTTGAGGTTGCCATAACTGTATCTCCTTTTTCAGCTTTTTCCTGATTTCCCATACAAAGATTACAGCCAGGCCTCTCAAGATACATCATATTTTCATAAACTTTTCGAGCTGTATTTTTGGGAGCATTGTCATCAAACTCAAACCCAGAATATTTTTGTAAAACATCCCAATCACCCTCTTCTTTTAATTCATCTATGATATTATACGTTGGTGCAGCCACTACCAAAGGAGCATTAAACTTCACAGTTCCGTCTTTTTTTTCAAGATTTCGCAACATATGAGATAGAATCTTTAGATCTCCTTTGTGAACCATACAAGATCCAACAAAACCTAAATCAACTTTTTTTTCCCCTTTATAATATGTTAAATTTCTTATTGTATCGTGAGTATATCTTTTTGACTCATCCTCATTTTGAACATCAGGGTCAGCAATCATAGGCTCTGCAATAATCCCTAAATCAACTTCAAATTCTGCAAAGTATTTAGCATTATAATCTGGAGCTAAAGCTGGTTTTTCTCCGGATTCAATTTGCTCAATCCTCTTACTTGCCATTTCAAAAAGCCTTTGTAAAACTTTTTTGGAATTATCCATACCTTTTTTAATCATTATATTAAGTCTACTTTTAGCTATTTTTAGTGATTCTATTAGAGTATTATCTTGAGAAATACATATTGCTGCTTTTGCTTTCATTTCTGCAGTCCAATCAGTGAATGTAAATGCTTGATCAGCTGGAAGAGTTCCAATATGAACTTCAATAACTCTACCTTGAAAAATATTTTCTCCATCAAATTTTTCAAGCATTTGAGACTGAGTTGCATGAACAACATCTCGAAAATCAGTATAATTTAACATTTCTCCTGTAAATGTAACTTTTACCGATTCAGGGATAGGCATACTTACTTCCCCTGTAGCTAAAGCTAGCGCTACTGTTCCGGAATCAGCTCCGAAAGCGACACCTTTTGACATTCTTGTATGAGAATCGCCTCCAATAATTATTGCCCAATCGTCAATTACTATATCATTTAAAACTTTATGAATTACATCTGTTAATGGTTTATAAATCCCTAACGGATCTCTAGCAGTTATTAGCCCAAAATCATTCATAAACTTCATTAATTTTGGAATATTAACTTGAGCATTAAAATCCCAAACTGAGGCAGTATGACATCCCGACTGATATGCCCCATCAATATTTGGGGAAATTACTTTAGCAGCCATTGATTCTAATTCCTGAGTCGTCATTAGACCGGTTGTATCTTGGGAGCCAACAATATTGACCTTTACCCGGACATCTGACCCAGAATATAAAACTTTTCCTGATTCTATTCCAACAGCATTTTTGTTGAATATTTTTTCAACAGCAGTCAATCCTTGATTTTTGAAAGATACCTCTTTTGAAGCAGCAAATATTTTAGGAGTGGGAATCCCTATAACCTTGGCTGCAAAAGATTGAAGTTTTTTTCCAAATACAATTGCATAAGACCCCCCTGCACGCATAAATTCCATTTTTTGAGGAGTAAAAGCTGAGGAAATATCTATTAATTCTTCTGAGCCTTTATATAATTTTTTTGTTTTTGTATTAATAGTTAGTATTGTCCCAGTTTTTACAGAGTAAACTTCTTCAAGAATGGGCTCTCCGTTTTCGTCGTTGATTACTTCACCATTAATATCTTTTTTCTTTTTCCAATTTTTAAGATCTAAGCCAATGCCACCAGTAACTCCTACTGTAGTTAAAAATATAGGTGAGATCCCATTTGTCCCAGCTACTATTGGAGCAATGTTTACAAAAGGCACATAAGGACTTGATTTCTTCCCAATCCATAATGCTACATTGTTTACCCCTGACATTCTAGAAGATCCCACACCCATAGTCCCTTTTTCAGCTATTAACATAATTCTTTTTTCTGGATGTTTTCTCTGCAACTCTAAAAGTTCATTTTGTCTATTAATATCATGTTCAAAAATACTTTTACCATGGAGTTCTCTATCTGATCTTGAATGCGCATCGCTTCCTGGTGATAATAAATCTGTTGATATATCACCAATTCCTGCAACATAAGTAACTATTTTAATTTCTTCCTCAAGTTCAGGAAGGCTTGTAAAAAATTCTGCATTTGCATAACTTTCAATTATTTCTTTTGCTAAATGATTTCCTTTTTTGTATTCAACCTCTAAACGATCTGTGTCAGCTTCATAGAGAAAAAATTGAGTCTTAAGTATATTTGCAGCTCTTTGGGCTATTTTAAAATTATTGCTAAGGGCAATATCTAATAAAACTTCTATAGAAGGGCCACCCTTCATATGAGATAAAAGTTTAAAGGCAAAATCAGAATTAATTTCTTCAATCTTGACCTTACCTAAAATTATTTCTTTTAAAAATGCAGATTTAACTGAAGCCGCAGGTGTAGTCCCAGGTAAAACATTATAAATGAAAAAATCTAAAGATTGTTTTCTATAAATATGATTTATGTCTTTAATTTGTGAGATTATTTCATTCAATAATTTTGATCCATCTATTGGTTTAGGGTTTAAACCTTTCTCTTTACGATCTTTTATTTCTTGAATGTAATCTATATATTCACCCATTATGGATTTTGTATTTAAATTTATGAAAACAAAAATAATAAATTCAATCAAATAAGTAGTTTAACAGGCTGTAAGAATTTATTTTATAACTAAGGTTTTAAATTAAAATTAACAAAGTTTTTATCTTAATTGCAAAAATTGATGGAAATTTAAGAGGGTATACAAAACTTAAAGATGGAGTTATAAATCAATTATTTTATAAAATTAAAAACAATAAATTTAAATTAATTAGAGAAACTAATTGGTATGAAACTTTTTCGATTCAAACTTTTAATTATTCATCTTCAAATCCAGATGAAGCTTATGTTGTCTCTGATTTAGAATCAGATAAGACTAAAATTTACAGGTATGATCTGAGGAAAAATAAATTTATAGAGATACTGTATGAAAATAACAAGTATGACGTATCAAATATTTCGATCTCTAGAAATAGAAATTGGGAATTAGATTATTTTAGTTATGAAGGTGAAAAGTTTAATATTATCCCAGTAAGTAAATACTTTAAAAAGTTGCATAAAAAATTGTCTACAGAGTTTGCTGGATACGACTATTATATTTCTGATAAGACCGATGATGAAAGTCACTATTTGATATATGTAACTAGTGATAAGTTATATGGGAAATATTATTATTACAATGTTGAAAAAGATAAAATTGATTTATTATTTGATTTAATGCCACAATTAGATGAAAACGATATGTCAAGTATGGAGCCAATTGAGTTTATTAGCAGAGATGGATTAGTAATTAATGGCTACATAACTTTACCAAAATCTAGAATTAATGGAGACAAAGTCCCATTAATTGTTAATCCTCATGGAGGACCACAAGGAATCAGGGACTCATGGGGATTTAATCCTGAAGCCCAGTTATTTGCAAGTAGAGGATATGCAACACTTCATATAAATTTTAGAATTAGTGGAGGATATGGAAAATCTTTTCTACAAAAAGGATTTAAACAAATTGGTAGAAAAGCAATGGAAGATATTGAAGACGGGCTTAAATATGTTGTTGATAAAGGGTGGATTAATTCTGATAAAGTTGCTATTTATGGAGGAAGTCATGGGGGATATGCTGTATTAAGAGCTTTAACTAAGACACCTGAATTGTATACTTGTGGAATAGACTATGTTGGGGTTTCTAATCTCTTCACTTTTCTTGAATCAATACCACCTTATTGGAAGCCATATTTGGAAATAATTAAAGCAATATGGTATGATAAAGATATCGAAAAAGAAAATGAAATTATAAATGAGATATCGCCTGTTTTTCATGTCGATAAGATAACAAAGCCTTTATTTGTTATTCAAGGAGCAAATGATCCAAGAGTTAATATAAATGAAAGTGATCAAATTGTAAGCAAATTAAGAGAAAAGGGATTTAATGTTCCTTACATGGTTAAATATGATGAAGGACATGGATTTGCAAAAGAAGAAAATAGAATGGCTTTATACAGGGTGATGATGGGATTTTTAGCCCAGAATCTTAAAGATTAATATATGATTAACTAATAAATTACTTAAATAATTATGAGATCTATTATATGTTTGATTTCATGTAAAGATAAAGAAGGTGTAATTTCTAAGATAACTGATTTTATTCAAACAAATAAGGGAAATATAATATCCTTACATCAATATGTAGATAGAGAAAATGGGATGTTCTTTATGCGAATTAAATGGTCAGTCAAAACTTTAAAATTAAGTATTGATGAAATCAGACTTTTATTTAAAAACTTATTACATCATGATCCTAACTCAAAAATTAATTTATTTAAGAACTCTGATAGACCAAATATGGCAATTATGTGTTCAAAAGATAAACATTGTCTGATGGATATTTTATCGAGGCATAAACTTTCAGAATTTAATATTGAAATACCTTTAATTATTAGTAACCATAAATCAGTAGAAAGTATTGCAAAGCTCTTTAATATCCCATTTTATTATTTTAATTTAAAAGAAAATAATAAGAAGGATGTTGAAGATTCCCAAATTGAATTAATGAAGAAATATAACATAGATTTTATTTCATTAGCAAGGTATATGCAAATTCTTTCTCCAAATTTTGTTTCAAAATTTTTAAATAATATAATTAATATACATCATTCTTTTCTTCCAGCATTTATTGGAGCTAAACCTTATCATGCTGCATTCAAAAGAGGAGTTAAAATTATTGGTGCAACAACTCATTATGTTACTTCTGAATTAGATGCTGGGCCAATTATAACTCAATCAATAATAGATATTTCACATGAATATGGTGTGGAAGAGCTTGTGAAAAAGGGAAGAGAATTAGAAAAGTCAAGCTTATCTAAAGCAATTATGCTTCATTCAGAAAGAAGGATATTAGTTTATAATTCTAAAACTATAATTTTTGAATGACATAGAAAACTATTATTTAGATTAAGTCTTACATGTATTGATTCTGAATATCCTGTATATATAGCAAGTTCCAAAAATTGCATTAAACATTAGAATACAGCCAACAAATAGTAGTATATTAGAGTAAAGGTTAAAGCCTATTAGATAAGGAGCTGGCAATAAGAATAATGAAATTATAAGTCTCAATATTCTCTCATTTTTGTTTTGATTTGTAAATAAAATTTTCATTCACTTAATATAAATATTTATAAATTTATTTAAATTTTAATAAAAATGAAAAATTATCAAGAAATACTTAGAACAGTAGAGTCAATTATAAATACTAAACAATCAATAAAAACAAAATTAAAATTAATATCTAGTCATTTAGAGACTAAAATTGAAAAATATCATTGGGTTGGTTTTTATATATCAGATAATAAAAAAAAACAATTAACTCTTGGTCCTTATTCTGGGAAGGAAACTATTCATAAAGTCATTCCATTTGGTAGAGGAGTTTGTGGAAGGGTTGCAAATGACAAAAAGTCTTTATTA
>CACDER010000040.1 GCA_902551855.1 uncultured Cryomorphaceae bacterium
AGAATTATATTTGCAAAAAAAAATTATGAAAAAGTTATTTTTAATTATTTGTCTGTTAATTGTAAGTAATTTGTTTGCTCAAAACAAAGTTGAATTAATAATCGGTAAAGAAATAATTAAACCTGGAATTGTTTTGATTTTTGAGGGCGCAATTAAGGATCATGTTATGCCTAAATCTATGCATTTGTCAAAAAATGAAACTAATATTCACATTGAAGCTAGAGTTAATTGGGATACTAAAAATATTCCAGACGGTGCAGTTGAAAATGGATTTATCCCTTATCTAAATATTAATGCAAAAATAACTAACCCTAAAACTGGTTATAGTACTTTTATTGATTTAGTTCCTCATATAAATTTAATTGATAACTTTCATTATGCAAGAAATATTTCATTACCTGGACCAATAGGTGATTTATACTCTGTTGAATTTAATGTAATTCCTCCAACTAGAATTGATATGTCTTTTCATAATGATTGGCTAGAAAATTATGGAAATTTACTAATCGATGAATGTAGTTTTAAATATGAAAATATTGACTTTAAAAAAGTCTCTGAAGCAGAAAGAAAATAAAAAATTATTTGATAATTTAAACGCTCTCACATAGTACAACACTCATTTTTTTGACACTTACAAAATTTTAAATTGTAAAAATGTATTGCTGATAAAGAAATTGCTACTATGTATACTAAAGACTCTGGAATAAAGAAAATATTTATGCTCTTATTAACGATAAATAAAAATAATATAGTCCAAACAAGCCACAATAAATACTTTATATACAAGAAATTTGATTTAGATGTAGATGTATATACAGCAAAAAAAGAAATTAATACAAAAAAATAATCAATATTCCGCCACCACAAAGGTGAAGAAGCACAACAACTTGCCATACAGGTTTGAGCAATAAAAATAAATGGGGTTATTAAACAATGAATCAAACATAAAATGCTTGCAATCATTCCAAATATATCAGATTTTAGTGTAAAAAATTTTATAACCATAACAAGCAACTATGTTGCAATAATAAAGATTTTTATTCAAAAATGAAAGGATTATACGTGTATAGTTATCTTTAAAAAAATATAGTTTATGTAATTATCTTTTTTAATATTCTATTCTTTTTCAAATTTTTTAATAGTGGTCAAATCAATAAATTCCAATGTTTTAATATGAGTTGCTTTCAATATAAGTTTGGGGGCGCATCCATATTGATATGCTTCTATCCATCTGGAAACACATAGGCACCACCTATCTCCACTTTTTAATCCTTTAAAATTGTATTCGGGGTAATCAACAGTTAAATCGTTTCCCCTAGACTTTGAAAATTCTAAAAACTTTTTGTCGACTATTGCACATACAGTATGTGTTCCAACATCATTTGGCCCAGTATTGCATTTCCCATCTCTTAATGCTCCTGTAATTGGATTGAGATTACAAATTTCAAGTGGTTCGCCAAAAACATTCATAAAAAATTAATTATAGAAATTTACATAAAGAGCTCACCATGTTGAGATGCATCCAATCCTCTCTCTTCCTGATCTTCTCTAACTCTAAGTGGGATTACGATATTAACAAATTTGTATATCAAATAACTCATTAACATTGTAAATATAATTGTAATGATAATAGCTACTAAATGAAAAATAAGTGTTTCAATTTGTCCATGTATCAGCCCTACTTCCTTTGCAAAAATAGCTGTAAGTAACATTCCCATTATACCACCAATCCCATGAGATGGAAAAACATCTAAAGTATCGTCTATATTTGTTTTTCTTATCCTTCCAATTGATATATTACTAACAATAGCAGATACAAAACCTATAAATACACTTTGACCTAAAGTCACAAATCCAGCTGCTGGTGTAATTGCAACTAAACCGACAATTGCTCCAATACAAGCACCAATTGCAGTCATTTTTTTATTTAGAAATCTATCAAAAAAAATCCATGTAATCATACTAGAAGCTGAAGCTAAATTAGTATTGGCAAATGCAACAGCTGCGTCTAAGTTTGCACCCAAAGCGGAACCTGAATTGAATCCAAACCAACCAAACCAAAGTAAACTAGTTCCCAAAATAACAAAAGGGATATTAGCAGGTTTTTCTATAATTTTTTTTCTTTTTCCAAGAAAAATTGCTCCTGATAATGCAGCTAGACCTGCTGACATATGAACTACAGTCCCACCAGCAAAATCTAATACACCCCATTTCCTAAATATCCCATCAGGATGCCAAGTCATATGAGCTAATGGAGAATAAATAAAAATAGTAAATAATAACATGAACAAAATATAGCTTCTAAATCTAATTCTTTCTGCAAAGCTACCAGATATAATAGCGGGAGTTATAATTGCAAATTTCAATTGAAATAAAGCAAATATCAAAAATGGTATTGTTGATCCAAATTCAGGGTGTGGAGCAAGAGTTACATTTTTAAAATTAAAATATGTAGTTGGATTTCCAATTATTCCATAGATACTATCTCCAAAGGCGAGACTGAAACCAATTAAAATCCATACAACACTAATAACTCCAAGTGCAACAAAACTTTGAAGCATGGTTGATATTATACTTTTTACATTTACCATTCCTCCATAAAAGAATGCCAATCCCGGAGTCATTAAAAGGACAAAAGCACAAGAGACTATCATCCACGCAGTATCTCCACTATCTATTGCACTTGAATCAATATCCGTATCAAAACTCTTATTCCCAAAAAGAATAATAAGCATAATGATAGCTAGGATTATAAAATTTAATTTTCCTTTAAAGTGCTTCAATGTAAGTTAAAATTTTGTGTTTCATAAAATACTCTAATTTCCTTCACTAATCATTTAAAATAACTGATGGACAGAATTGAAAATCATTTACAGTTTCAATCATTTTAATTTGATATCCTTGAGAGAAATTTAAACTTTGAATAGCACTAAACTGAAATTCAGGTAAATATGCTGCACCATTTGCATCTTTTACAATAGTAATCTTATCTGATATTGTATAAAAGGCGTCTAACAAGTTCAATGATTCATGGCAAGTATATCCAAACATACTCCAACCTTGAGGGAGATTAAGTGGTATATCTAGCATTTGTACTTCTGGACAATCACCCCCTCCAGAGGAGCTAGGCTGTTCACAAGAACCATCATCGATTGTTGCATCAGAATTGTAATTTGATGCCCAAGAATAAGTACATCCTAGAATATCATTAGAGCAAGAGCCATCGTCAATTAAAGCGTCAGGATTATAATTTACAAATAATGGATCCGTACATCCCTCAACGTATTGACATGAACCATCACCTTGTGTCGCATCAGGATTGAAATTTAATGCATCATCATCCATACATCCCTCAACATATTGACATGAACCATCATCTGCAGTTGCATCAGGATTATAATTTAATGCAATATCGTCCATACATCCTTCAACATATTGACATGAGCCATCATCTTCAGTGGCGTCAGAATCATAATTTAATGCATTAATATCAATACAACCACTAATTACACAATCATCATTTATAATAACATTTGCTGAGGGATTATAATTAGATGCAAAAGGATTATTACATCCGATGATAATTTCACCTAAACAACTAAATTCCCCAGAACTTTCAATCGTAGATTGATCATACCAACAGTTCATATCACAATCATAAGCTCCAGAATATTCCACATCTTGGAAAGCACCAAAAACAGGTTCCTCAACAGAAAATGGTGGGTATGGAATAGAAACTGTAATATAAACTTGTTCAGTAATAATAACAGTACAAGGGCTTCCTACTTCATCAGAATAATAATAACAACTTCCATCACTATAGTTTGCATCAGGATTATAATTAGTTGCACTATAATCTAAGCATCCATAAATATATTCACAAGAACCATCATCAATATTTGCTTGAGGATTATAATTTTGGGCAAAATCAACCGTACATCCAAAAACATCAGAATTAAATTCACAAGAACCATCAAAAGTATTTGCTGAAGGATCATAGTTAGAAGCAGTTGGGTCAGTACATCCTGGGATTGCATCTGAAAAATCACAAGTTCCATCATCTTCTATTGCGTCAGGATTATAATTTACGGCAGTAGAATCTGTACAACCCTGATTAGAGCAAGTACCATCATCCTCTGTTGCATCAGGATTATAATTTACGGCAGTAGAATCCGTACAACCTTCAACTATGCAAGAACCATCATCAATATTTGCTTGAGAGCTATAATTGGTGGCATCTGGATTTGTACATCCAGGACCATATGTTACACAACTAATCTCAATAGAAAATCCGGGACGTACAACCGAAGCATCAGTTTCAAAAGTAATTGTTAATGCCCCTGTTTCATTGGATGGAGAAGCATAAAAAGTTTTTCCATTCAAAGAAGTTCCATTTGATTCCTCCTGTAAAAGAGTTGAATCAGATACAAATTCTCCATCATAAATAGTTAAGTAATCACAACATGTTTCGAGTTCAAATGAACTGAAATATATAGAAACGTATTCACCTGGATTTTCAGGATAAATTGTTACTGAATAATATTCGTTATTACCGTAAGAAGATTCAGGACCACCAGAATCATAAAGTAAAGTTCCACATGTGTATATTTCATTTACCTCATCAATATTAGTGAATGCACATGAACCATCATCTTGAGTAGCTGTTGGGTCATAATTTGGTGCAATCTGATTTGTACATCCTTCAATATACTCACATGAGCCATCTGGGGTATTCGCCAAAGTATCATAATTAATAGCTATTATATCTAAACAACCGTATATTGGGAAAATACAACCAGAATTCACATTTGCTTCTGGATCATAGTTTAAAGCATTTGAATTCATACATCCTGTAACAGAATTTATAATACAAGTTCCATCATCAATATTAGCATCTGAATTATAATTACTTGCTGAAGGATTCGTACAACCAGTAATTGGAACTTCACAAAGTGGATAAGGACAAGGAGAAACTTCATTAGATACAATACCATCAGTACAATTGATTCCTCCAAAAGTCCAAGTTTCTAATTTAAAAGCCCATGAATCTGTATACTCCCATGTTGTTCCAGTTCCATCAACATCAGCTAAACCAAAGGTTTCAATTACAGTCCCATTTTTATATAATTCAATTGCATCGTCTCCATTTTGGTCGATGCCACCACCGACTTGAATGAGATGTTCAAACTTTCCAATACAACTTTCAAAGTAAACTGACATTGCTTGAGTGTTTCTAGCTAATAAAATATCGTCACCATCAGAGGCACCTATTCCTGGTAAAAAATATTCTTCACCATCAGATCCACCTCCATTATTCGCAACTCCAATTGAATATATACTCAAATCCTCTATTTCACCATGAACTTTTAAGTGAATTGCCTTACCATTTGATCCACTTAGTGATAAATCTAAAATTCCTTGTAATTCAAGACCCAATTCACTTGGTGTTTCACAATCGCCCTCATCGTAATTAAAATATTCACAATTAAAAAATAAATCCCAAGTTCCATCATCACAATAATTATCTCCTATCCAAATATCAGCATATTCAGTATAATCTTGGCCTTGACAATCAAAGTACTCACATGTCCCATTGTTAAATGTTGCTAAAGGATCGTAATTAGAGGCATATGAAAAAGTACAACCCCCAACACCCCCATCTTCAATTTCACCATAACAAACAGAAAAAGTCTCAGTCGAACTTACATTCCCCGATGAAAATAATACCGTTCCATCTTCATGAACAACTGAAGCTGATTCAGTATTCCATATTGTATTACTAGGGTCACTTAGGGTGAGTAAAATACATGTTCCTTCGGTCATACAGAATAAATTTGTATCTCCAAGACTTCCAGAAAAATCAAAGATATTGTCCCCTTCTAAATCTACTTCCCAAACATCACCAGTAGAATAGTTTTCATAATTACTCACTTGGAGATATACACTTTCATATCCTTCACAGTCATAAGGATATACACATGAGTTACCACCATTATCATAATTAGCCTCTGGGTCATATTCTAAATACGTTGAGTCTAAACAACCATACACGTAGGGTTCACATGAACCATCATCCATAGTAGCTTCAGGGTTATAATTAAATTGTGTTGTATCCATACATCCTTGAATGTATTCACATGTACCATTATTAAAAGTAGCAAGTGAATCGTAATTTTCTGCATCTGATTGAGTACATCCTAAGA
>CACDER010000041.1 GCA_902551855.1 uncultured Cryomorphaceae bacterium
TAGAGGAATTGTTGATTCAGATGGAAACCCTGTTGTAATTTTTATGCCTGATAATGAGTCTAGAGTTCACAAGATTGACGGGAATTCAGGGCAAATTATTTGGTCCATAACAATTGATAACACAGTTGGATTTGGTATAACCGAAATTAATGATGACAACAGGTGTGATTATATTATTAGTGGAGGTATTGGAGAAACTCAAGAAAGATGGGTATCAAGAGTTAACGGAAATAATGGAGGGATAATGTGGAATAAGACTTATGGTTATTCTGGTTCCTCTTGGATGTATGATGGAGTGAGAATGACAATAGTTGGAGATGATGGTTATATATATGGATCAGGTTTTGTCCAAGGGGATGAACCTAATACAATATTTGTGGTTTATGGTGGAAAAGGAATGATAATTAAAATTAACCCCATTAATGGTAATGAAGTTTGGACTAGTATTAATGAAGATGTTGAATATGCACTATCATTAGTTCAAGCATCAAATAACTTTTTATACTATGGTTCTGCATTATATGATGAAAATTTATCACTTTCTAAGCTTAATACTGATGGAAATATACAATGGACTAACTTTATTCAAAATACTGAGAATGCTATTTTATCAGATATAACAATAGATATTAACGATAACATATATTTTGGTGCTCATTCAAGTCGGACAGGGATTGGAGATCCATTTGATTACACCTGTTTAAAAATTGATTTAAATGGTAATGTTGAATGGAATTACAGTTATGCAAATCCAAGAGGCTACAGTCTTGAATATATTAGAAATGAATTATTTGGTATAAAGGTAAATATTGATGGAGTATTTTTATTTGGAGGTACTGGAGACGAAAACGATAATTATTCTCAAATTAATCCACCTTTTTTATCATCAGATATATGGAATGGATGGGTCCTTCAAATTTCTGAGAATGGAGATATAATTAGAAGTGATGTATATAGCCAAGCAGATGTCAATACAGCTACTGAATACGGATTTTTAATCGATGGGGGTTACGTTATTTTTAATGATACAGATGCATATGGAGATACTGAAGTTGGAGTAATTAAGGTTATATTTTCAGATTTATCGAACTGTGTTTATGGATGTACAGATATTAATGCCATTAACTACAATCCACTTGCCAATACAGATGATTTTAGTTGTGAATATTTTCAAAATCAAGATGAGGGAATTTCTATTAGTTTAAATGCTGGTTGGAATATGATAGGGTTTTCATGTTTAAATGATATAAACGTGTATAATTCAATTTTACCATATTATGAAAATATAATAATCATCAAAAATAATTTTGGAGGAGCCTATTTACCCGATTGGAATTTTAACGGTATTGGAAATTTCGAGAGGGGCTTTGGGTATCAAATTAAATTGTCTAATCCAATTTCTGATTTTAATCTTTGTAATTATTAAATTTTATTAGTTTGTCAACACTTCCATCGTTATAAATATCAAAATATATCCCTTGGTGATTCTTTTTTAAAGTTTTTCCTTGAACATCAATAGTTCTTAAAAGTTTTTTCTCACTAGACTGAAATTTATTAATATTCATGTTGGTATTACAGTCTAAAGAGATATTTGATGAAAATTTGGATACAAAATTCCAAATTTCAATACAAGCATCTATGTCTTGATTCCCAAAACTATTATAGAAACTCGGCCAATCATGACCACCATTAACTATTTTAAGTTCTTGAACTTCTGAGCATTCATTCCCATTAATCCATGAATATCTTTCAACATAACTACCATCAGAGGAATTTATATTTTCAACCTGTTCAATGATAGGTTGCAAGTCTGTCATATTATGATTTATCCAAAATGAATTTATTTCATTTACACTATGGTAAATTCCTTCATCGTCTTCATATGGATGAGTATCATCATGTGTTCCATTAATTGTAAGTACTGAGATTGGATTAGATGGCGAACAATATGTCAGTTCACCAATAAAAATTCCACCTGCTACTGACCCTATAGCTGTAATCTTATCACTTAGTTTACAAGCTGTTGAATAACAGAACATTCCCCCAAGTGAGTATCCGCACAAATAAATTCGTGAATTATCAATTAAATAGTTATTTGAAATAGTATCAATGATTGCTTCAATAAAATCAACATCATCGTGATTTGTCGGATCTTTATGCATCCAATTTGTACTTAGGTCATCATTGGGATCTTCCAGAGCCTGAGGATATACTAGGATAAAATTAGCTGTATCTGCAACAGGTCTAAAATCTGCTTCGTATAACATATATTCTTGAGCATACCCACCTCCTCCGTGGAGAGCAATTAATAGAGGTAAACTACTATTTGAATAATTTTCAGGAATATAAATTATATATTCTCTGGTATTTCCATCGCAAATGATTTGCTCGTTAAATATTTCTTGGCCAAAACTTGGTATATAAATAATAAGAAGGTAAATAAATATATTTTTCAATGTATTAACTAATTATTCACCCACAAAATTAAAAAAAGTTAATTTAATTATAGCATTCATTTATTCATTAATTTTATTTATTTTAGAAGCTAAACTCAAATTATAATTAGATTTTAACTTTAATACAAATACATTGTGAAAAATCATTTAATTTATTTTATTCTCTTTTCTTTTGGAAATTATATTTATGATTGAAATTTTTAGTTTAAAATGGAAAGTTTATAGCTTAATGACGGTAATTTTTATTATTTTGCCGATAATAATTCCTTTAAAATACAATGAGAAGGCCAAATATAACATTGCAAAAGTATTTGGTGGGTTCATTATTTTAGAACTAATTCTATTTTATTTATATCATTATTACAATAATATTTTTTCATTGCAAGAATCACTTCCATTACATTTGTGTAGAATTATGTGGATAATTTCATTGTTTGCAATTTTCAAAAAAAGTAATACTTCTTTTGAAATGTTATTCCATATTGGAATATTTGGAAGTTTTTATGCTTTATTAACACCTGATTTAGCAAATGATGCAAATTTTTTTTTAACTTTTAATTATTATTTTACTCACGGAGGAATAATTTTTGTAGCATTATATTGTCTCATTAATTTGGGGATGAGACCTAGAAATAATAGTTGGTTCAATGTGATTTTTTATGTGAATATTCTTGCATTTTTTATTTCCATTATCAATTATATTATAGGATCAAATTACATGTATCTTTCCTCAAAACCAGGTGTAGAAAATCCGTTATTATTTTTAGATTGGCCATATTATATTTTAATTTTTGAAATTGGATTATTTTTCCATTCTTTTTTAATTCATATTTTGTATAATAAATTCATAAAAAGACATTTAAACAAATATTAATTTATCAACTTATGATTGAGGACTTTTCTTATGTTGTTCAGTTTGCATTTATTCTAGTTTGTTTTATATCTATATTAACATTTTTTTATGCAAGTCGAAGTAAAATTTTTGTTTTATATTCACTAACATGGTTATTAATTCAATCAATTATTGCTTTTTCTGGATTGTATTTAAATTTTAACTCTTTTCCCCCAAGAATGATGATATTCGGATTGTTACCATCTTTAATTTTTTTTATTTCACTCTTTTTTTTAAAAAATGGTAAATTATTTATTGAACAAATAGATTTAAAAATCTTAACTTATATTCATACCATTAGACTTCCTATAGAAATTATATTGTTTTTACTTTTTAGGGCAGAATTAATGTCCATTTATGTAACACTTGAGGGTACAAATTTTGATATTATTACCGGTATTTCTGCTCCCGTTATTGCTTTGATTTCTTTTAAGAAAAAGAAAATTTTAAAAAAGACATTATTAATTTGGAATTTTTTAGGCCTATTTTTATTAATAAATGTTATGGTAACAGCTGTTCTATCTACCCCATCAACTATTCAAATGATTGCTTTTAATCAACCCAATATTGCAATATTATATTTTCCATTTAATTTTTTACCATCATATATTGCTCCTTTAATGTTATTTTCTCATCTTGTAGCAATTAAAAAATTAACATTTAATGTTTCAGAAAGTAAGCTTTAAAGATCCTTATTTTCAAAATCTAGATATTGTAAGATTTCTATCCGCAATTATGATAGTTTTTTTACACAGTTATAAGGGTTGGATTGCTTGGAATGAAAATACTTTTAATAAGTATATTGCTCAAATTATTAATAATTTTGGTATTGGGGTTGATATTTTTTTTTTAATGAGTGGTTTTTTAATTACTTACTTATTAATAATAGAGAAAAATAAAAATACTACTTTAGATATAAAAAAATTTTACTTTAAAAGAATTTTAAGAATTTGGCCATTATATTTTTTTCTAATAATTATTTCTCCTTTAATTTTGATTTGGATTAAATATCCAAGTCCAGAAAATTACGTTTCAAATATATTTTTTGTTGGGAATTATGAGATCATTGCTTCTGAAAAGTGGAAATACCCATTTGCTCATTTTTGGTCAATTTGCGTAGAAATGCATTTTTATTTATTCATTCCTTTTTTAATTAATAATATAAGTAATAAAAAAATAGTTAGTGTTATTATATTATTAATACTAGGTTCGATTTTTTTTAAAATGTATGCATATAAAAATTTAGGCTGGTTTTCAATCTATTTAAATACACTTAGTAGAATTGATTTGTTATTAATTGGCTCTCTCGGGGGGGTTCTATATTCAAAAAACTCGTTGTATTATTTAAAACTTAATTTTTTTTACAGGGTTATCTTTTTTATCATATTTGTCTTAATTCTTTCAGTGGAACCAGTTACTAAATACGACAATTTTATTGAAGCTGGGTTTAAAAATTACATATATATAGTAATTCCAATAATTTTAATATTAGATTATGTATTTAATAAAAATAATATGTCTAAAAAAACTAACTTGTTAAATTATTTTGGAAAAGTATCATATGGTATATATATGTATCATAATTTTTTAATACCAATAATTATGATAAAGTTTCAAAGTATCTTTAAAATTAAAAGTTTTTTTATTTTTATTTTGCTTATGATTTTTTTTACAATTCTAATTTCAGTTATAAGTTATAAATATTTTGAGAGTTATTTTTTAAAGATTAAAAGTTCCTTAAGTTGAAATTTAATTTTACATAATTTATTTCTTTATCTATTAATATTTATATTAGCAACAGTGTTGCATTAATAATAAATATTTCAAATTTAAAGGTATGATTCAAATTATAAATGTTACTAAGTCATTTAAAAATAAAACTGTTTTAAACAATTTATCTCTTAAAATTAACAAAGGTCAAATATATGGTTTACTTGGAGCTAATGGTGCTGGAAAATCAACTACTATCAATTTATTATTAGGTTTTTTGAAACCTGACTCAGGGACCATTAAAATTGAAAACTCTAATTTATATGACAACTTATATGACATAAGAAAATATGTTGGGTATATTCCTGAAGATGTTAATATTTATGATTATTTAACAGGGGTTGAAAATTTGGATTACTTTTCAAAATTATCAGGATTGAATTATAAAAAAAAGGAATTGGAACAGTTTTTAAAAATTTGTGGTTTAAGAGAAGATTCCTTTAATGTAAAAAGTTCACATTACTCTAAAGGTATGAGAC
Source organism: uncultured Cryomorphaceae bacterium (assembly GCA_902551855.1). GTDB lineage: Bacteria > Bacteroidota > Bacteroidia > Flavobacteriales > UBA7430. Next base: position 5,598 of record CACDER010000041.1, read on the forward strand.
AAAAAGTTGCAATAGCAATAGCTTATGCAAAAAAGGCAAAAATTTATTTATTAGACGAACCAGCTAGTGGTTTAGATCCTCTATCTAGTAATGAATTAACAGAATTAATGAAAAATCTAGTTAAAAGAGGTGCTACAATCTTAATGGCATCTCATGATATATTTAGAGTACGAGAGTCTTGTGATAGAATTGGAATTTTAAAAAATGGTGCTTTATTAAAAGATATTGAAAGTCACAGTGTTACATCAAATGAGTTGGAAAAAATATACTTGAACTTTATGAAGAGCTAAAAAAATGTGGATTATAATAATTAATGAATGGAAATATTTTTTCAGAAATAAAATATTTAATTTTATTTTTTTATTCCTTTTAACAATACTGTTTATAACTATTCTTCTAGGATATAAACAAGTTCAAGTACAAAATCAAGAGTATTTTAATGCAAAAAGTCATTTAAGAAAAAAATGGGAAAATTTAGACTCTGTCAATCCCCATGGAGCTGCTCA
>CACDER010000042.1 GCA_902551855.1 uncultured Cryomorphaceae bacterium
TTTTTTTTTCAAAACCAATATTTGAATTGTTTCCATGGCCCGGGTAAATTTTCATGTCATCATTTAAATTAATAATTTTTTTATTAATTGAGTTCATTAAATCTTGAAAATTACCCAAAGGTAAGTCTGTTCTTCCAACACTTAATTGGAAAATTAGATCTCCTGAAATTAATATATTTTCTTTTTTATTAAAAAAACATAAATGTCCTGGAGAATGTCCAGGTGTAAATAATATATCTAAAAAATTATGTCCAAAATAAATTTTGTCATTTTCATCTATATGTAATGACTTATAATTGGGAATATTAAATTTAATGCCATATGAATCAGCAATATTTTTTTGATTTACATACAATGGCAAATCTAGTTTATGAAATTTTGGAATTAATGAATATTCTTTTTGAAATAAATAGTTGCCAAAAACATGGTCTAAATGACAATGAGTATTTAAAAGTTCAACTGGTTTTAAATTTTTAGAGTTAATATAAGACAATATCATATCATCTTCTATTTTTGAATTACATCCAGGATCTATGATCACACATTCGTTTGTTTCATCGAAGATAATATAAGTGTTTTCGTGAAAATTATTAAAAATAAATTTTTTTAATTTAATCATTTTATTTTTTAAAGTAAAAATAATTCTTTTAAACATATTAGTTTAATTATGTTTGTAAAATATTATAGTAAATGAAAAAAAAATCCCAAAAAAAAATCACTGGATATTGCCTAATAACTGGTGCAAGTCAGGGAATAGGTAAAGCTATTGCGTTAGAATTAGCATCTAGGGGAATTTCATCTATTGCAATTTCTAAAGAATTTAATGAACTTGAACTATTAAAAAATAAAATTATTTCAAAATATAATATAGATTGTAAAATTCTTTGTAAAGATCTTCTTAATCCAAGTAGCTATACTGAAATTTATGATTTTTGCAAAACTAATAATTTAAAAGTTCAAATTTTGATAAATAATGTAGGTATTGGTTATTCTGGATCATTTCAAGAAACTTCAATAAATTTTGATGATAATTTAGTCAGACTTAATATTATGCCAATGATACAGCTTACTAAATTATTTTTACCTGAATTAAAAAAATTTGATAAATCATACATTTTAAATATGAGCAGTCTTGGTAGTTACAGACCTATACCTTATAAAGCACTATATTCAGCATCTAAAAGTTTTATTTATTCTTTTTCAAAATCTCTATATACAGAACTAAAATCTGAATCAATTCAAGTATCTGTTTCTTGTCCTGCAGGAGTATATACAAATTCTGCTGTTGTTAAAAGAATAAATGCAAGTGGAAACATAGCCAAATGGACAAGTTTATATGTTAACATTGTAGCTTCTTACATTATTTATTCAATGTTTAGAAGAAAAAGTGTTATTATTCCTGGAATTGGAGCCAAAGTTTTACTAATTCTTATGAAAATTATGCCTGAAGCTTTCATAAGATGGTTGCTTGCTCGAAATATGAAAAAAAATGATAAACAAAATTAATTTAATTGTAGATAATATTTTTGAAAAAATAATTTCATGGAGAAAGAAAATTCACTCTAATCCTGAACTTTCATTTAAAGAGTTTGAAACTTCAAATTTTATTATTGATACATTAAAAACAATTGGGGTAACAGATATAAAAAAAATAGGTCCTACTGGATTAGTTGCTTTAATAAGAGGTAAAAATCCAAATTCCAAATGTATTGCTGTAAGAGCTGAATTAGATGCATTACCAATTATTGAGGATAATTTGATTGAATATAAATCTAAAAATAATGGAGTCATGCATGCTTGTGGTCATGATGTTCATATGTCTTGCTTATTAGGTACAGCTTATGTCCTTAATGAATTAAAATTATCATTTTCAGGTACAGTTAAATTAATTTTTCAACCTGGAGAGGAACTTCTTCCTGGGGGTGCCTCAATAATGATTAAAAATGGTATTTTGTCAAATCCTAAAATTGATGAGATCTATGCTTTGCACGTTTTTCCTTCATTAGAAGTAGGTAAAGTAGGATTAAGATCAGGAATTTATATGTCTGCATGTGATGAATTATTTTTGAAAGTTATTGGAAAAGGAGGTCATGCTGCACTTCCTAACCAATATATAAATCCAATTAATATTATTTCTGAATTATTAATTGAATTACAAAAATTTGTCCATAAATTATCTAATAATTCTAAGTATATATTTGTATTTGGTAAAATATTTTCTGAGGGATCTACGAATATTATACCAAGTGAAGTTAACGCTATGGGAACCTTAAGAACTCTTGATGAAAAATGGAGAAATGAGCTACACAATAAAATTAAAAGTTTTGTTAAAAATTTTTTGAAATCTAAGAATGCAGAGGGAGAAATAATTATTAAAAAAGGCTATCCTGTTCTAATAAATGATGAAAAGCTCACTCAAAATTCAATTAATTTGTTTAAAAAAATTATTGGTAATGAAAATGTCGTCAAAATTCCTATTCGAATGACATCAGATGATTTTTCGTATTATTGTCAAAGGGTACCTTCATGCTATTTTAGAATTGGGGTTAGAAATGAAAAAAAAGGAATAATTCACGGTGTACATAACTCAAGATTCAATATTGATGATGATGCATTAAAAGTTGGAACAAAATTAATGTCAAATTTAGTTTTCAAATCACTTAATTAATTCGCGTATTCAGATAAGAATTTAATTTTCATTAATCTTATCTCTTCCTCTTCATATTCTCCATCAAATTCTTTAATTAAATTTTCAATTGAATTATTTTTATAATCTTCCTTAAAAAAATTGATTATTTCTTTTTGGCTTTCTTGGTCAATATATTGCTCTAAGTAATAATTTATATCAATTTTTGTTCCTGAATTTACTATTTCTTCAATTTCTTTTATTAATTGAATTTTTGATAATCCTTTTGTCTCAGCAATATCTTCCAATGGAATTTGTTTATCAGTGCTTTGTATTACATACACTTTTATAGATGATTTATTTACAAGAGATTTTATAACCATATCCTTTGGTTTAATAATTTCATTTTCACTGACATATTTTGATATCAATTTAATAAATTCATCCCCATACTTTATTGCTTTTCCATTCCCAACTCCATTTATATTTTTGAGTTCATCAATAGATGTTGGATAGTGAATTGCCATTTCATTAATTGAAAAATCTTGAAATATAACATAGGGAGGTAACTTACATTTTTTAGAAACGCTTTTTCTTAAAATTTTTAACATGGTAACCAGATTGTTATCCAATGCTTCATTTTTTAGACCATTGAAATTTGAGGTTTCATTTAATTTGGAATAATCAGTATCTTCAGTAATCATAAATGATCTAGGAGAGCTTTTAAAATCATATCCTTTTTTCGTTATTTTAAGTAATCCATATGATTCAATGGATTTAGTTATATGACTATTAATTATTAGTTGTCTTAATATTGAGTTCCAATAGTTTTTACTTTTATTTTTTCCTTTACCAAAAGAATTTAAATTTTCAGTTCGATAATCAGTAATTAATTTTGTTTTTTCTCCAATCAAAATATTTATGATATCATTAAACTTATATTTTTCTTTTCCTTCAAAAATAGCATCTAGTATTATTTTAGCATCATTTTGAGCTTCAACTTCTATTTTTGGATTTTTACAGTTATCACATAACTGATTACAAAAATTACTATCAAAGTATTCACCAAAATAATGAAGTAAATATTTTCTTCTACAAATTGAAGTTTCAGCAAAGGAGGTGGTTTCATGAAGTAGTTGTCTACCAACCTCTTGTTCAGAAATAGGTTTACCTTGCATAAATTTATCTAATTTTTCAATATCTTTATAACTATAAAACGCAATGCAATTTCCTTCTCCACCATCTCTTCCTGCTCTTCCAGTTTCTTGATAATATGATTCAAGACTTTTAGGCATGTCATGATGGATTACGAACCTAACGTCCGGCTTATCAATTCCCATTCCAAATGCAATAGTAGCTACTATAACATTACACTCTTCCATCAAAAAAGCGTCTTGATGTTTTGCTCTAGTTGAAGAATCTAATCCTGCATGATATGGTAAAGCATTTATCTCATTGACATTCAATATTTTTGATATTTCTTCAACTTTTTTTCTACTTAGACAATAAATTATTCCAGATTTATAATTATTCTCTTTTACAAATTTTATAATTTGTTTTGTGATATATTGTGGAGATTTTTCGTTTAAAATTTTTGGTCTTACATCATAAAATAAATTTTTTCTATTAAATGATGATTTAAATAACTTTGCACCCTGCATATTTAAATTTTTTAAAATATCTATACTTACCTTTTCTGTGGCAGTTGCAGTTAATGCAATAATTGGAACTTTTTTTATCTTATTAAAGATATTTTTAAGATTTCTATATTCTGGTCTAAAATCGTGTCCCCATTCTGATATACAATGGGCTTCGTCAATAGCAAAAAAAGATATATTAACACATTTTAAAAAGTCAATATTCTCTTTTTTAATTAGTGACTCTGGTGCTACATATAATAATTTTGTTTTTAAATTTATAATATCATTCTTTACATTATCTATCTCTTTTTTAGATAGTGAAGAGTTTAAAACATGAGCAATATTATTCTCTTTAGTTAAGCCTCTTAATGTATCAACTTGATTTTTCATTAAAGCAATTAAAGGTGATACAATAATGGCTGTACCATTAGAAATTAGAGCTGGTAATTGATAACATAAAGATTTACCTCCCCCTGTTGGCTTAATTACAAAAGTATCTTTCCCACTTAATAAATTTTTAATGATATTTAATTGATTTCCTTTAAAGTTTTTAAAACCAAAAAAATCATTTAAAGCATTTTCTATAACTTTGTTATTAATTATAGACATTTTTTATTTTTATTTGTCTTAAATAAATATAAACAAACTTTATATTTAATCAAAAAATTATTACTGTTCTTATCATTTAATATTAGATTTTGATTACATAATTTAAAAAAGGTTTTAAATGAAAAATAATGAAAAAAATATGACTTTTTTAGACCATTTAAGTGAATTAAGAAAACACTTAATAAGATCTTTTTCTCTTGTTATAATTGCTATGATATTATTTTTTTTTAACAAAGAGTTTTTATTTGACACCTTGATATTAGCCCCAAAATCTCCAAATTTTATTACTTATAAAGTTTTGTGTAAACTATCTTCATTAATAAACTTAGAAAGTTTATTATGCATAAAAAAAACCAATTTTTATCTTAATGAATGTAAATATGTCTGGTCAATTTACTACTCATATTTGGATTAGTTTCATTGCATCTATAATATTTTCATTTCCTTATTTAGTATTTGAATTATGGCTTTTTATTAAACCTGCACTAACATTAAATGAAAAAAAATCAACTTCAGGTATTGTATTTATTATTTCTATCCTATTTTTCATTGGAGTTTTATTTGGATATTATTTAATAGTCCCTCTTTCGATAAATTTTTTAGGAAATTATCAAGTTAGTCCTCTTGTAGCAAATAACATTAACTTAAGTTCTTATATTTCAATTGTCTCATCAATAACATTGTCTTGTGGAAT
>CACDER010000043.1 GCA_902551855.1 uncultured Cryomorphaceae bacterium
ATATACACTTTTTGTTTTTTTATTTGCGGTTGGAAAAGGTTTTTTCATGTTTTTGATGCGTCAAACCATTATAGTAATGTCTAGATTGATTGAATTTGATATTAAAAATGAAATTTATAACCACTATCAATCTCTAAATGTAGACTTTTACAAAAAAAATAGAACAGGAGATATAATGAATAGAGTAAGTGAAGATGTTTCTAAAGTTAGAATGTTTATAGGTCCAGCAATTTTATACTCTTCCAATTTAATTATAAGCATCTCTTTGATAATTCCAGTAATGTATAAAATAAATCCTAAATTAACATTTTACATATTATCTCCATTACCAATTCTAGTTTTTACTATTTATAAAGTGAGTAATCTAATGAATAAAAGAAGTGAAATTGTTCAAAGACAATTATCTGTTATTTCAAATATTAGTCAAGAATCTTTTTCAGGAATTAAAATTATAAAATCTTTTAACAATGAGAATTTTATAAAAAATAAATTTCAAGAACAATCGAACATATATATGGAGAAAAACTTATCTTTAGTTAAAGTAAATGCTCTTTTTTTTCCTTTAATGATACTATTAATTGGAACCAGTAGTATCCTGACAATTTACATTGGTGGAATAGAGACTATAAATGGTAATATAAGTATTGGAAATATTGCTACTTTTTTAATATTTGTTAATATGTTAACTTGGCCAGTAGCATCTTTAGGATGGGTAACCTCAATTGTTCAAAGAGCTGCAGCATCTCAAAAAAGAATTAATGAATTTTTATATGAAAAATCAATTTTAAAAAATTTAGATAAAAATTATGAATTTGAATTTAAAAAAATAAAATTTAAGGATGTATCATATGAATATAATGATACTAAGATTAAGGCTATAAAAAATATTAACTTTGAACTCAAAAAAGGAAATATCTTAGGAATTATTGGTAAGGTTGGCTCAGGAAAAAGTACACTAGTTGATTTAATCTCAAGAATTATTGAGCCCAGTAAAGGTCATATATTTATCAATAAACATGATATTAAGTTAATAAATTTAAATAATCTTCGAAATGATATTGGATACGTTACTCAAGATTCGTTTTTATTTTCTGATACTATCTATAATAATATAACATTTGGAGTAGATAAAATAGATCAAAAAAATTTTAATATAATTACTGAATTAACTCAAGTAGAAAATTTTGTAAAGAAATTTAAAAATGGATATGAAACCTTAATTGGTGAAAGAGGCGTCACACTATCAGGCGGTCAAAAACAAAGAATATCAATTGCTAGAGCAATGATAAAAAATCCTAAAATTTTAATATTAGATGATTGTTTTTCATCAGTTGATTCTAAAACTGAAAAAACAATTTTAAAAAACATTATAAAATATAAGAAAAATAAATCAATTATTATTGTATCACAAAGGACTGCTACTCTAAAATACTCAGATAATATAATAGTTCTTGAAAATGGAAAAATTGTTGAAAATGGAAAACATGATTTATTAATTACTAAAAATAAATTTTATTCAAATATTCATAAAAGTCAAACTATTTCATAATTATTTTTTTTTTTAGGATTTTTTTTTTAAGATTTGATATATAATTAATATTACTATGGAAGAAAAAGACAACAAAACAAATGAGATTTTTTCAAAAATTTTAAGAGCAGGTAGAAGAACTTACTTTTTTGATGTTAGATCAACACGAGCCGAAGATTATTACTTGACTATTACAGAAAGTAAAAAGCATACTAATGATGACGGGACTAGTTATTATAAAAAACATAAAATTTATTTGTATAAAGAGGATTTTAATGGTTTTAAAGAAGTATTAGATGAAGTAACAAAATACATTATAAAAGAAAAAGGTGAAGAAGTTATCTCTGACTTTAAACCCAAGGAGAATTTTGAAAATAAAGAAGATAAAAAAGATAATAAAAAAGATAGTGATTCCTTTACAAATATTGAATTTGAAGATATTTAGAAAGAATTATCGATTTAACTCATTTTTCAAAAGACTTATAGTCTCATAAATTTTAATTTTATGTTTATCACTGCATTCCTCTAAAATTACTTTACCTAGCTCACTTGCATTAGAATTAGGATCAACTTCCTTGAGTTTAGAATTAATTAAACTTATTAACTGATTTTTAGAGAAAGTAATTAATTCCCATGATTCATCAGAAATATATAACTGCTGTGACATATTATGTTCATACTCCTCTCTTATAGTTTTTATAAGTATTTTGTATAACACTTTCGAAGTCCACGAATTATTTTTATGAATTCTTATCAGAATATTTTCAGGTTTTATCCTCTCCATGAATAAAACTAATCTTTCAAGAGACTGAATTTTCAATATATCTATATCAGATCTAGATTTAAAATTAGTCTTATAGAGATTCTTAATCTTTTTTGAGATTGTGTTAATTTTCAGATTAATAAATACTATAATCAATACAATATTAAAGAGACTGATTAAAATTATTACAGATATAAAAGAAAAATAACTCATTAATATTAATATTTGTAGGATAATATTGTTTCAATTATAATAGAGGTACATTCTAACATTTCAGCTTCATTTATAACAAGTGGGGGAGCAAATCTGATAATATTGCCATGAGTAGGTTTCGCAAGAAGTCCCCTTTCCATTAATTTAAGACATATTTCCCAAGCAGCATTATTTTCAGACACTATTTCAATAGCGTTTAATAATCCCTTACCTCTTACATCTTTTATAAAAGGAGAATCAATTTTAAAAAGTTTATCTCGAAAAATTTGTCCCATTCTGAATGCATTTTCAGGTAATTTTTCGTCAATAATTACTTCCAAGGCAGTTTGAGCAACAACACAAGAAAGAGGATTACCTCCAAAAGTAGAACCATGCTCACCTGGTTTAATACACATCATAATTTCATCATCAGCTAAAACAGCTGAAACTGGGAGTACACCTCCAGATAGAGCCTTACCCAGGATTAGTATGTCAGGTTTAGCATTTTCATAATCAGTTGCAAGCATTTTTCCAGTTCTACCAATTCCAGTTTGAACTTCATCTGCAATAAATAAAATATTATATTTTGAACATAAATATCTAACTCCAGATAAATAACCATCATCAGGGACTATTACTCCCGCTTCTCCTTGAATAGGCTCAACCATAAAAGCACAAATATTTTTATTTTTTTTAAATATTTCCTCTAATGAATTTAAATTATTATATGGTATATTTATGTAACCAGGCATATATGGTCCAAAATTTGTATAGGAAACTGGATCATCAGAACTTGAAATAGCTGCAAGAGTTCTTCCCCAAAAATTACCATTTACAAAAATAATTTCGGCTTTATTTGTTGGTATTTTTTTTCTTAAATATCCCCATTTTCTTGCTAATTTTACTGCAGTTTCACCACCTTCAACTCCAGTATTCATAGGAAGTAACTTGTCATAATTAAAAAGTTTTGTTACAAATCTTTCATATTTTCCGAGTATATCATTGTGAAAAGCTCTAGAAGTTAATGTAAGGTTTTTAGATTGTGTTGAAAGTGAATTAATTATTTTAGGATGACAGTGACCTTGATTTACTGCCGAATAAGCAGATAAGAAATCATAATACTTTTTACCTTCAACATCCCATAAATAAATTCCTTTACCTCTTGAAAGGACAACAGGTAATGGGTTGTAATTGTGAGCACCAAATTTTTTTTCTAAATTTATTATTTCAATTGAATTCATATAAAAGTTTAAATTATAGTTATTTTTCTTTAAACTTGAGGGATAGAGAATTTACACAATATCGTAAACCAGATTTTGTGGGACCATCATCAAAAATATGTCCTAAATGAGATTTACAATTAGTACAAATTATTTCAGTTCTTATCATACCAAATGAGTAATCTTTCAATTTAGTAATTTTACCTTCAATTGAGTTGTCAAATGATGGCCATCCACAATCGGATTTAAATTTAGATGTTGATTCAAATAAATCCTCGTCACACCCCTTACATTTGTATGTTCCATCTTCAAAGTGAATATTATATTTACCAGAAAAAGGGTATTCTGTTCCTTTTTCTCTGAGTATTTTATATTCATCATCAGTTAACTTATTTATCCAATATTTTTCAGAATTCATAAGATTAAAATTATCATTTTGAGCAAAAATAAAATTTGTAAAAAAAATAAAAATATATTTGAACATTAAAATAATTCTCTTTTGAAAATATACCTTGTTATAAATATTCCATTACCATCTTCTTTACCTGAATCACTCTCTACTCCACTAACAACAGAAAATAATTCCCAACCTTCAATAGCAAGGGTTGATATCATGTTTGAGAGTATACCATCATTACTTGCAATATTTTGAAAATTAATACCCGCCAAACTATAAAAGTTCAATAACTTAACTTCAGAAAAATTATCTGTTTTTAATGATGATCTCGAGTTCTTTATTTTATTTGTAGATTTTGATTTCATTTCATCATAATTAGAAAAATTATCATAATTTTCTACAATTCTTGATCTACCCAAACCACCGGGAACAATTGATTCAACACTAGTTACGACTTTATATTCAAAAGTAACTTTTTTGAAACCTCTATCATTTTGAGAAAAGACATTGGTGGAAAATGTTAATATAACTATGCAAAATATTTTTTTCATATAATTTTTTTTAATGTTAATTGAAGTTATAAATAACTTTATTAATGTACCTAATAACAAACTTAAAATATTCTTTCAAAGTTAACTAAATTTAAAATATTTTTTTGAAATATTTATTATTATCAGTTATTTAAAGAATAATCCAAAACTTGATTAGAATGCATTTTAATTAAATAGCCTTTACCAGGTTTTAAGTTACCAAGTCCATTATAATTGTAAAATGGAAAATAAACTTGCCCTAAAACATCTTTTACAATCAAAATTTCATCAACAATTTCTTGAAATATTAACTCTGCTTCCAAAGAATTTTTTCTTAAATAAGAAATCATTGACCATCCATCATTTAAATAAATAGGATTATCCTCTGGATTCATATATTTTCCGCACAAGTATAATTCCTGAATATTATTTAACTTCAATAAATACCCTTCTTTAAATTTCAGATCACCAATTGAATTGTAATTCCAATCAGGGAGGAAAACATTACCCAAATAATCCTTAACAATAACTAGATTATTATATGTGGTTAATTGATTTAAAACTTGGTCAATACTATTATTAGAAAAATTGAGATAGGTTGAGAAAATGTTCCAACCACTATTTAAAGATATTTCTTGACAATATTCAAAACAATACATACTATCTAATTGTGAATCTCCCTCGAAAATAATATTATTATTACTATCAATCAATTTCCATGAAACTTGACTCTGAATACTTTCAGAATTAAAATTAATATTTAAGCAATCTATTTCCTTATCAACACAAATTGTATCTGTTAATTGAGATCCATTGGTAAACTCAAAAGTT
>CACDER010000044.1 GCA_902551855.1 uncultured Cryomorphaceae bacterium
TAATGAATGAAGAAAATAATGAATATCTAATTGCCTGTAAAAACAATGATATTACTGAAATTGCAGATGCTTTGGGAGATCAACTTTATATTCTATTTGGAACAATTTTAAAACATGGTTTGCAGGACAAAATTGAGAACATTTTTGATGAAATTCATAGATCTAATTTATCCAAACTTGACGAAAGTGGTAATCCAATTTTTAGACATGATGGAAAAATTTTAAAAAGTAGTTCATACTTTAAACCAGATATATCAAAAATATTAAAATAATAATCTATTTGAAATATCTAAAATCTGAATTTTCTTTGATTTTTAAAAGAGAATGATAAATCAATTCTACAACAGCTTGAATATCATTAATGTCAGCGGTTTCTACTGTTGTATGCATATATTTCAGCGGCAAAGAAATTAATGAAGAAGCTACGCCTCCTGTAGCAAATGCAAATGCGTCTGTATCAGTCCCCGTATATCTAGATGCTGCAAGTCTTTGAAAAGGTATTTTATTTTCCTCAGCTGAGTTAATAATTAATTTTAATAAATTATTCTGAACAGCTGGTCCATAACTAAGAACTGGCCCCATTCCGCATTTTATATCTCCTTGTTTGTATTTATCTATCATTGGTGTATTTGTATCATGACATACATCTGTTACTATTGCAACATTTGGTTTAATTTTTTCAACAATCATTTTTGCCCCGTGAAGCCCGACTTCTTCTTGAACAGAATTTGTAACATAAAGACCAAATGGTAAATTTATTCTATTTATTTTAATTAATCTTGCAACTTCTGAAATTATAAATCCTCCAATTCTGTTATCTAGAGCTCTCCCAACTATAAATTTTTCATTTAAGATCATCATCTTATCCTCATAAGTAACTACACAGCCTACATGGATTCCCATTTTTTCAACTTCAGATTTTGAATTTGCTCCACAGTCAAGAAATATATTTTCAACCTTGGGAGATTTTTCATCTTTTGGTGTTCTTGTGTGAATAGCAGGCCATCCAAAGACAGCTTTAATTATTCCATTACTGGTATGAATATTCACTCTTTTAGATGGTGCTATTTGATGATCTGAGCCTCCATTTCTTTTTAAATAAATATAACCATCTTTTGTGATATAATGAACAAACCAGGATATTTCGTCAGCATGAGCCTCGATAACAACTTTATATTTTGAATTAGGATTTATAATTCCAACAACAGTTCCATATGTATCAACTAAATATTCATCAATATATGGTTTAATTTGTTTGAGCCAAAGTTTTTGACCTTCAGATTCAAATCCCGTAGGAGAGGAATTATTAAGATAATCTTCTAGAAAATTTCTCGATTTTTTTGGAAAAAAATTATTGTTCATAAATTTTAAATTTCAATTATTAACTTTGTTTCAAATTTAAATTATTTAATCCAATTTGTTTATTTTGTTAAAAAAAATTTTAAAAACATCAGACAATTCACATACAATTTATGTTCCAAACTTGAATGAAACCTATCACTCTATCTATGGAGCAATTACTGAATCAAATCATGTATTTATTAAAAATGGACTGTTAAGAAAATTTGATGTGAATGATATATCAATCCTTGAGATTGGGTATGGTACAGGTTTAAATATATTACTTTCTTACCATGAAACTAGAGGGACTAATAAAAATGTTAACTATACAGCCATAGAACCTTTTCCATTGAACTTGGAGGTTGTTGATAAGTTGAATTATTTAAATTTTTTTAAAGAGAAAGATTTGTCTAAAATTTTTTTAAATATACACAAATCGAAATTTGATGTAAAATACAAACTTGGTGATAAATTTCATTTAATTAAAAAGAAAATTAAGATTGAAAATATAAATTTAAAAAATAAGTATGATTTAGTTTATTTTGATTTATTTGCACCAAGAGTTCACCCTAATTTATGGACAGTAAAAATATTCAAACAAATTTATGATATAATGAATTTTGGTAGTATTTTAGTTACATATTGTTCAAAAGGCTCTGTAAAAAGAAATTTAAAAGAATGTGGATTTAAGATTGAGTCGTGTCCTGGCCCTCCAGGTAAAAGAGAGATTACAAGGGCTGTAAAGTAACATGTATTGATTAATTTAAATATACTAGAATAGGAATCATTAATATTATAATGAGTGAAAAATTTTCTAATTGTTAACTTTATATTGATATTTTTATATTCATTATTTTTTGAAAGTTTGTTTACCAAATTTTCTAATGATGTTCAAAAACCTAATTTTTTAAATTTTTCTTCTCCATGGGCAGATTCTCTAATTGATAGAATGCCTTTAGAAGAAAAAATTGGTCAGCTTTTAATTATTAATGCTAACAGTTATTTAAGTGATAAAAATTATTTAGATAAAGTTGATTCAATTATAACAAATTTTGGTGTTGGTGGATTAATTTATTTCAAATCAAATCCTTCAGAGATAATTAAATTAACAAACAGATTTCAGCGAATTACAAAAATACCATTAATAAATTCTATTGATGCAGAATGGGGACTATCTATGAGAATAGATAGTATTTTAGATTTACCCTGGAATTTAACTTTAGGAGCTATTAAAGATGATAGTTTAATTTATGAGATGGGATGTTTAATTGCAATTTTTATGAAAAAATTAGGATTTCATCTTAATTTTGCTCCTGTTACAGATGTTAATTCAAATCCAGAAAATCCTATAATTAGTGCAAGATCTTTTGGAGAAAATCCAAAAAATGTATTTGAAAAATCTCTTGCTTACTATAAAGCTATGGACGATAATAATATTTTATCCTGTGCCAAACATTTTCCTGGCCATGGAGATACACACATAGATTCTCATAAAGATCTTCCAATTATTTATAAAAATAAAAGTATTATGGATTCGGTTCATATACTACCTTTCAAAAAATTAATTAATAAAGGTATTCCATCAATAATGACAGGACATCTAAGTATTCCATCTTTAGATACTAATAAAAATATTCCGTCATCATTGTCTAAAATTATTATTGACTCTCTTTTAAAAAATAAATTGAACTATAAAGGTTTGGTAATAACAGATGCGTTAAATATGCGAGGAATTAAAGATTTTTCGGATAATAATTCCATATATGTTGATGCATTATTAGCTGGAAATGATATTTTATTATTTCCTGAAGATGTTTCAAACGCTGTTAATTCAATTCATGAAGCTGTGAAAGATAGTTTGATTTCAGAGGAAATAATTCACAACTCATGTCATAAAATATTGAAAGCTAAAGAATGGCTTGGTTTAAATAATACTACTAATACATATAATTTAGATAGCTTATCCTTTTTTAACAAAAAAATTAAATTATTAAATAAAAAGTTAGAAAAAGCTGCTATTACTTTAATAAAGAATACAAATAACTCTTTACCTATTAAAAAATTAAATAATAAAAAAATTGGTTTAATGTCAATTGGAGAGGGCAATAAAAAATCATTTCATGATCAATTGAAATACTATTCAAGTATTGAATTAATTGATGAAAAAAATCCTAGAATAAATGATTTTGATAGAATAATTTTGTCAATTCACAAAAACAATTCTAAGCCATGGGATATTGATGAATTATCAGCTCAAGAAAAAAAAATTGTAAATAAAATATCAAAAAAATCTCATGTAGATTTAGTTATTTTTGCAAATCCATATTGCTTAGTAGGTGAATCTTTTTTTAAAAATTCAAAATCTATAACTATTGCATATCAAAATTCTAATTCAATGCAGTCAAATGTTGCACAATCAATTTATGGTGCAATTGATATTGATGGTAAACTACCAATAACTATTAATTCAAATTTTAGGGTCGGAACGGGAATAAATTTGAAATCCATCATTTAAGGTAGCATTATAACTGTAATTAATCGATAGTGAATCTGTACATCCTAAAACTATAATTGTTTCACATGTTCCATCATCATAATTTGCCTCAACATCATATTCTATATAATCTTCATCTGTACATCCAAGAATCGCATTTTCAGGAAAGCCAAAAATTGCTCTAACACTAATTGCAGTAGTCTTAGGAAAAGGAACTATTTGAGGATTTGATAATGGGTTTGCATCTATTACTAAACAATTCGCTTCAATTTCAGAAAAATCATCAGATGTCCAAAAAGCATTAATTAATCCGACACCATAATATTCATAATTATTGTCAGTCAACAATATTCCTCCAGATAATATGGATTCAAATCCAGAAATTCCACCTGTTAGTAAATCTGAGTTAGAATAATTCAATATCAATGTGTCTACTTCTTGAATTGTTGGCAGATGCCAACCAAATGGAACTGCTAATTCAGCAGCTGTCCAGGTATAATATCTACCATTATCTTGATAATTATAATCCTCTTCTCCAGTGTAAACAAAACCTAACCCCATTTGAGAAACAACTCCACCAAAATTAACACTTGTTTGAGTAGATTGATTATTTTTAAATTTTATATTTTCAGTGATCCAACATTGATTTCCAATTTGCACAGAATTATAAGAAAATTGATCTCTAAAATCAACGTAATTCATTCCACATTCCCAATCATCATAATTGTAAACACATGGATCACTCTCAATATTAAAAGTAGCTTGAGGGTTGTAATTAATTGCAAGAGAATCAAGACAATCATCAATCAAATTCTGAATACAACTACCATCATTGAAATCTGCAATAAATCCTTGAGTGTAATATTCTATATATAAAGAATCTGTACAACCTGGGGAATAATAACAAGAACCGTCATCAACTTCATTTTCAGCCAGAAAATTAAAAGCTAACGAATCTGTGCAACCATAAATTATATGATCATAACACGAAATAGAAGCTTCCCAACCACTTGTTGTAAACCAAGTAGATGAGTTAAAAGTAATTGCTAAACATCCAGTTGAATTTGAGATAGATGCTGTAAGTGTATCACCTATAAAATCAGAAAATGATCCAGATGCAAGTATGGGAGAAGAAATTCCAAAACCATCATAAACAGTAAATTGTCCGCTTGAAATTGAAAATTCATTAAATATTAACTGTGAAGACAAACCATCTTCATCCGGACATATTCTAGTAAAAAAATTTTCATTTAAACCAAAATTACTATCTGGTCCACCAGAATCGTAAAATATACC
>CACDER010000045.1 GCA_902551855.1 uncultured Cryomorphaceae bacterium
TTTAAATTTGCTCAAATTATAAATTAAATGGAATTTGATTTTTCAGAAAAATTTGCAAAAAAAATGGACTCAGATGACCAACTCAAGTCAATGAGAAACTTATTTTATTTTCCAAAATTTAAAAATAAAGATTGTATATACTTTAATGGAAATTCTTTGGGGCTTCAACCAAAAGATTCGAAACTTATTTTAAACAAAGAGTTTGAAGATTGGGCAAATATGGGAGTAGATGGACATTTTAAAGCAAAAACACCTTGGATATCATATCACAAGATATTTGCAAATTCTATTTCAAATTTATTGGGTGCTAAAAATCAAGAGGTTATAGTAATGAATTCTTTGACTGTCAATCTACACTTATTATTTTCATCATTCTACAGACCAACTAAATATAAATATAAAATTTTATGTGAATCAAATTTATTTCCTTCTGATAGATTTGTAATCGAAAGTCAAATAAAATTCCATGGTTTTGATATAGACGATGCTTTAATCGCTGTTACTCCGAGGAAAGGAGAACATATTATTAGAGAGGAGGATATAATCGAAAAAATAAAAAATAATTCAGGACAAATTTCATTAGTTTTTTTAGGGGGGGTAAATTATTATACCGGTCAAGTTTTTGACATGAAAATAATTTCAAAATATGCAAGAGAATATGGAGCTAAAATTGGTTTTGACTTAGCTCACGCAATTGGAAATGTCAAGTTAAGGTTAAATGAATGGGGAGTAGATTTTGCAGCATGGTGTTCATATAAATATCTAAATTCAGGTCCTGGAAATGTAGGAGGTGCTTACATTAACGAAAAATATCATAAAAAAGATTTATTTAGACTTGCTGGATGGTGGGGGCATAAAGAAAAATCAAGATTTAAAATGGGTGAAAAATTTCACCCAATTTTAACTGCAGAGGCCTGGCAGTTGAGCAATGCTCCAATATTTGGTATGTCTGTTCATAAAGTTGCTTTGGATATTTTTGATGAAATAGGAATTGAAAAATTAATTTTGAAATCAAAAAAATTAACAAATTATTTAGAATACGTAATTAAACTTCTTTTTAATGAATCTAAAAAATTTAATGCAAAAATTATTACTCCAAGTCAATCAGAAAGAAGAGGTTGTCAATTATCTGTTTTAATTAATCATAATGCAAATCTATTATTCAATGACATATCTAATTTAGGTGTTAAAATTGACTATAGAGAGCCAAATGTAATAAGAATTGCACCAGTTCCTCTTTATAATTCATTTTATGATATTTATTTATTTGGTGAAAAGTTAAAATTATGTCTTTGAATAAAAAAAATATAACAGTAGTAGGAGCAGGTTTAGTCGGTTCTTTATTATCAATCTTTCTAGCTAATCGAGGATATAATATAAATGTTTATGAAAGGAGAAAAGATAAAAGAAAGAATATTGATTTTTCTTCAAGATCTATAAATCTAGCTCTTTCACATCGGGGTTGGAAAGCTTTAAATAAAGTTGGATTAGAAAATAAAGTAAAACAAATTTCTATCCCAATGTATCGGAGAGTTATGCATTCAATAGATCGAAAATTAACTTTTCAACCATATGGCAATAAAAATCAGGCAATTTTTTCTGTCCCAAGGGGAAAATTAAATACTTTACTTGTTAATACAGCTGAAAAATTAGAATTAGTTAACTTTTATTTTAACAAAAAATGTATTGATATTGATTTGGAAAAGTCCATTTCTAAATTTGAAGATACTTCAAATAAAAGTATTATATCTGTTATTTCTGATCATATAATTGGTGCAGATGGATTTTATTCTAAAGTAAGAAGTGTAATGCAAAAAACTCACAGATTTAATTATCAACAAAAATTTATAGATCATGGCTATAAAGAAATTGAAATACCTCCAAATGCTGATGGAACTCATAAACTAGAGCTAAATGCATTACATATATGGCCGAGAGGTAATTTTATGTTGATTGCACTGCCAAATCTTGATGGAAGTTTTACATGTACATTATTTTTTCCTTATGAGGGAGAAATTTCTTTTTCATCTTTGGAGACAAACGATCAAATTTTTAATTTTTTCAAAAAAACATTTCCAGATGTATTAGATTTAGTCCCAGATTTAATTGATCAATACAAAACTAATCCAACGTCACCCCTAGGAATAATTAGATGCTTTCCGTGGGTTATTAACGATAAAGTATTATTAATTGGAGATTCATCTCATGCTACCGTTCCATTTTATGGTCAAGGTATGAATTCAGGATTTGAAGACTGTTATATTTTTGATCAACTTATTGATAAATACCAAAATAATTGGACTAATTTATTTAATAAATATCAAAAAGAAAGAAAAAAAAATGGTGATGCAATTCAGGATTTATCAATGTACAATTTTATTGAGATGAGAGATAGGACTGGTGATGATAATTTTTTATTACAAAAAAGAATTGAAAAAAAATTTTCAGAGAAATATCCAAATAAATGGTTACCACTTTACTCGATGGTTACTTTTTCCGATATATCATATTCAGATGCATTAAAAATTGGGAAAAAGCAAGAAAACATTATGAAAAAGATTCTTTTAACACCTAATATTGAAAAAAAATGGGATTCAATTGAAATAGAGAGTAAAATTTTAGATTTATTGTAATTATTTTTACCTAAGATCAATAATTTCAAAGTCTTTATATGCATCTATATTAAATTTAAAAACAGAGTCGGGTAAATTAATTTCATTAAACTCCTTAATCTTATATTCAATAATTGAGGAGTTATTTCCAAATTGACTTAGTTTATTAATTTGATATTTTTTTGTATTAATTATTAGTTCAATTTTTGAATAATCAACTTCATCAATATTTTCTGGTATTAAGTCTATAGTGGTATATTCATTGGTCTTATTTACCAATTTGAAAATAAAACCTTTCTCATAAAGTTTTAGTAAATTAGATGGTGTCATTGCATTTTCATCATCAAATTCAATTTCAGATATTTGAACTTCTTTATCATCAATTAAAATAGTCCAAACATTTTTTCCATCGCTAATTTGTTGTATTTCCAAAAAATTAAAAATATATTGATCATCCTTAATAATTATATCACCAATAGAAGATTCAAATATATTTTCATCTGAATTAATTAAATTGTAATCAAATTTAATTTTGATACCGTCATATGAGTCAGTTTTGTTACTCACTGAATCTAATAAAATCATGATATCATTATCACTTTGAGCATTTGCTAATTGAATGGATAAAAATAAAAGAAGTATTAATTTATTCATAATTTTCAAAATTACATTTAAAATATTTAATATTAAATATTTTAATAAAGTTTTAATCATTCATATTATCTAGTAATTTATTTAAAGAAATTTCATCTTGAACTAAAACTTGTCTTGGTCTACTTCCTTCATAAGGTCCAATAATATTTGCAGCTTCCAATTGATCAATTATTCTCCCAGCTCTATTGTAACCTAATTTTAATTTTCTTTGAAGGAGTGAAGCTGACCCTTGTTGATGAATAACAATAATGTTTGCAGCTTCTTTGAATAAAATATCTCTGTCATCGATGTCAACATCATTCGAATTAATGTTATTATTTTCTGACTCGTATTCAGGAAGTTCAAAAATTGAGGAATAACCTATTTGATTTCCAATGAAATTAGTTAATTTTTCAACTTCTTGAGTATCTATAAATGCACATTGCAGTCTGGTAATATTGTTACTATCTGATATTAACATATCTCCTCGACCAATTAATTGATTTGCTCCAGAACTATCTAAAATTGTTCTTGAGTCTATTACTGAAGATACTCTAAAAGCAATTCTAGTTGGAAAGTTTGCTTTTATAGTTCCAGTTATAATATTTGTTGAGGGTCTTTGAGTCGCAATAATTAAATGAATACCAATAGCTCTAGCTAATTGAGCTAGTCTAGCTATTGGGGTTTCAATTTCTTTTCCAGCTGTCATTATTAAGTCTGCAAATTCATCAATTACCAAAATTATATATGGTAAAAATCTGTGACCATTATTTGGATTTAATCTTCTTTGGGTGAATTTTTCGTTATACTCTTTAATATTTCTGACCTGGGCTTTTTTGAGAAGATCATATCTATTATCCATTTCAATACAAAGAGAATTTAAGGTATTTACTACTTTACTTGTATCTGTTATAATAGATTCGTCACTATTAGGTAATTTTGCTAGAAAATGTTTTTCAATATTGTTATATAATGTTAATTCAACTTTTTTAGGGTCAACTAATATGAACTTTATTTGGGAAGGATGTTTTTTATAAAGTAATGATGCTAAAATTGCATTCAATCCAACAGATTTCCCCTGTCCTGTTGCTCCTGCCATCAAGAGATGTGGCATTTTTGAAAGATCAACCACATATGTTTCATTTGAAATTGTTTTTCCTAAGGCAATCGCCAATTCAAATTTTGAGTTTTTAAATTTTTCTGATGCTAATATTGATTTCATTGACACTATACTTGGATTACTATTTGGAACTTCAATACCAATAGTACCTTTTCCTGGAAGCGGAGCAATAATTCTTATCCCTAGCGCTGCAAGACTCAAAGCTATATCATTTTCTAAACCTTTAATTTTAGAAATTCTGACTCCTGGTGCCGGGATTATTTCATATAAAGTAACAGTAGGTCCAACTGTGGCTTTAATTTTAGAAATTTCAATTTTATAATTATTGAGAGTATTTACAATTTGGTTTTTATTTTCTTCCAATTCCTCTTTATTAATAGTTAA
>CACDER010000046.1 GCA_902551855.1 uncultured Cryomorphaceae bacterium
AATTTTTCAAATCCTGTAAAAATTCCTATAATATTGTCAGGAAATTTTGGTGAAGTAAGAAATAATCATTTTCATTCAGGAATAGATATAAAAACTAAAGGAATTTCAGGTATTAAAATTTATGCCATTCAAGATGGTTATGTTTCAAGAATTAAAGTTTCTCCATCAGGTTA
The DNA here is from genome assembly GCA_902551855.1 of uncultured Cryomorphaceae bacterium. Lineage (GTDB taxonomy): Bacteria > Bacteroidota > Bacteroidia > Flavobacteriales > UBA7430. The sequence goes on from CACDER010000046.1 coordinate 174, forward strand.
TGGAAAAGCAATATATTTAAATCACAGTAATGGGTTGACTTCTGTATATGGACATTTGAGTAAATTTACATCCAAAATAGATTCATTTGTTAATTCATATCAGTATTATAATGAAACTTATTCAATAGATATCTTTTTAAATGATGATGATTTTGTTCTAAAAAATGGAGATTTGATTGGGTTCTCTGGAAATTCTGGTAGTTCTTCAGCTCCTCATCTTCACTTTGAAATTAGAGATACAAAGTCTCAAAAAGTATTAAATCCAGCAATTTTCGGATTTAATTCTAAAGATACCAGTCCACCTGTTATTAAATCAATATTTATATATCCTTTTAACAATAACTCAAAGATTAATTTTAATAATGATACTATTAAATTTGACGTTATTAAAATTTCAAAAAATAAGTACTCGTTAAATTCAAGTGAAATTTTTGTGTCTGGAAAATTAGGCTTTGGGGTTGAAACATATGATCTACTAGATTTTGCTCCAAATTTGAATGGAGTTTACAGCATAGAATTGTTTATTGATAGTTTATCAGTTTACAAACATGTTATGGATGAATTTGAATTTAAACAAACAAAATATGTCAACAGTTTTATTGATTTTAATCTTAAAAAAAATTTTAATATAAATTTACATAAATCATTCATTGATAAAAATAATAGATTAGATATTTATAAAAAACTAATTAATAATGGAATTGGAGATTTTAATTCCAATTCTATTTATAATATTGAATATGTAATTAAAGATTTTAATGGAAATGAATCAAGTTTAAACTTTGATTTAATATCAATTGAATCTAGAGATACAATTCAGAATTATAATTATAATTTTAAGTGTGAAGTTGAGAATATTTATCAAAAGTCTAATTTGATTCTAAAGTTCAAGAAAAATACATTTTACAATGATATCAATTTTAAAATTGATATCATTAGTTCATCTGATGAGAGTCTTTCTGATTTTTATATAATTCATGATGAGAATACACCAGTTCACATACCTTATGAAATTAAAATCGAACTTGATAGTCTAAATAATAAATTAAAAAATAAAGTCGTAATTTGCTCTAAATTAAATTCAAGTATAGATTGCTATCATTCATATTGGGATAATAACTTTATAATTTCAGAGGTTGACATATTAGGTACTTTTTATGCAACTATTGATACTGTCAAACCAGTAATTAAAGAAAAATTATTTAAATATGATTTATCATCAAATCCTATGATTAGTTTCAATATTAGTGATCATTTATCAGGTATTAAAAAATATGATGGTTATATTGATGATAAATGGGTTTTGTTTGAGTACGATAAGAAAAATGATTTGATTAAACATTTTTTTGATAATAATATTCAAAAAGGACAACATCAATTGAAAATTATCGTTTATGACAAAGTAGATAATAAAAGTCAGGTAATACTTGATTTTATAAAGTAAAGATTATTAAATGAATCAAATAAATAATATATTTTTATTGTTAATATTTATTTCAATAAATTCTTTTTCACAAAATATAAAATTTAGCGGAAGAGTAATTAATGAAAATGATCAACCAATTTTGAATACTAGTATTATTTATGGAAACAAAAAATTTCTTTCTGATACGAATGGTTATTTTTCTTTTTATTTGAAAAATATTCTAAAAAATGAAATAATTTTTAAACACGAAAGTTATAATGACAAAATTATTACATTTTATAATGATTCCTCAGAAATTTTCATCGATGTTTTGCTAGAATTAAAGACAAATCTTATAAATGAGGTAGAATTAATTGATGAAACTTTTCGATTTGAGAATATTACATCAATTGATAAAAAAAAAATAAGTTATGTTACTGGACCATCATCGGGAGTTGAAGGTGTATTGTTTTCTTTACCAGGGGTTACCTCTAAAAATGAACTTAGTTCTCAATATTCAGTTAGAGGGGGTAACTTTGATGAAAATTTAGTTTATGTTAATGGATTTCAAATTTACAGACCATTTCTGATCAGAAAGGGAGAACAAGAAGGCCTAAGTTTTATTAATCAATATATGGTTGAAGATATAAATTTTTCCTCAGGAGGATTTGAATCTAAGTATGGAGATAAGTTGTCTTCTGTATTAGATATTAAGTATAGAGATCCTAAGGAATGGAAAAGCTTTTTTGATATAAGTTTTATGGGATTTAACTCTACTGTTGAAGGAATTAGTAAATCACTAAAGTGGACTCATTTAACAAGTATAAGGAGAAAAACTAATCAATTCCTATTAAATTCTTTAGATACAAAATCAGATTACAGACCAAGTTTTACAGATATTCAAACTTTGAATAATTATTACATAAATTCAGATTTAAATTTATCACTATTAATTCATTATGCCTCAAATGAATACCAATCTATTCCTGAATCTAGAGTGAGTGATTTTGGTACAATAAATCAGCCATTCAGAATTAATTTGTTTTTTGATGGAATGGAAAAAGATTCATATTCAACGTTAATGTCTGCTGTAAAAATTAAATATAAACCCAGTGATAGTCTGAGTTTGACTCTTTCTTCCTCAATAATTAATTCACTGGAACAAGAATTTTTTGATGTTGAAGCTCAGTATTTTTTGGGCGAAGTTGAAAATGATTTAAGTTCAGAGAATTTTGGTCAAATTTCTCAAAATTTAGGGATAGGTGGGTTCCTCAGACATGCAAGAAATGAACTCCAATATGATATTTTTAATATTTATCATAATGGAGATTTTTTTACTAAATCGTCAAAGATTAGTTGGGGAATAAAATTTCAAAATGAAAATATTGACGATATTTTGAGTGAATGGCAATATATAGATTCATCTGGGTATTCTTTGCCTCAATCAAATGATTCAATATTAGAAATGTATAATTTTATTTCGTCTAAAAATAATACTTATTCAAAAAGAGTAACTTCTTATTTTCAAAGTAAAGGATCCTTTAATATATCTGATCATAATTTTAATTATAATTTTGGATTTAGAACCCACTATTGGTCATTAAATAATGATTTTTTTATTTCTCCAAGATTTTTAATTAATTACAAGCCAAATTTTAAAAGAGATATACTCATCAAATTTTCTTATGGATCATACAATCAATCACCATTTTACAGAGAAATTAGAAATATGGATGGCCAAATAAATAAAGTGAATCACCAAAAATCTGATCATTATATTTTAACAGCTGATTATAATTTTAATTCTTGGGGAAGAAAGTTTAAATTAATTTCTTCCTTATACTATAAAAATTTGAAAAGGTTAATACCATATGAATTAGAAAATCTGAGAATAAGGTATTTACCAAATCTTCAATCTAATGGCTACGTAACTGGAATGGATTTAAGATTAAATGGTGAATTCGTTAATGGTGTGGATTCATGGATAAGTTTATCTATTATGGATACTAAAGAGGATATTAAAGGTGATGGATATGGATTTATTCCTAGACCTACCGATCAGAGATTTTCATTGTCTATTTTATTTCAAGATTATCTTCCCAACAATCCGACTTATAGGTTAAATTTAAGGTTATTATATAGTTCTGGAATGCCAACTGGATCTTTATCTTCAGAAAGATATAATCAAACTCTAAGGATACCTGCTTATAGAAGAGTTGATCTTGGTTTTTTGAAAGTTTTTAACACAAAAAAAATACTAAAGAAATTTGATTCATTTATTTTAAACATTGATATATTTAATTTATTTGGCATAAGAAATACAATTTCTTATTTGTGGATTTCTGATGTTAATCAGAATGAGTATGCAGTTCCTAATTATCTTACATCAAGGATACTAAATTTGAGATTAAATTTAACTTTTTAATACTTTATATATTTGAAAAATTAATCTCGTATCCTTGATGTTTTCTAACATTAAAAACTGTATTATTTCTAAAAATTAAATATTGACCTTTAATTCCATCTAATATTTGAATTATATTATTAGTTTTATCTAAACTGATTGATGAAATTTTTTTTGGATACTCTAGAACTGGATATTTAAAGTTATAAATTATTTCGTCATCAATTTTATAATTTGATAATTCAGTAGGGTGATTATTATAAATTTTTCTTTTTTCTTCTAAAATATTTGAATTAACTAAGTCATTCTTTAGCATTCTCTGCCATGAGGTTTTATCTGAGTAATAGTTTTTTAAGAATACTTCAATTTTACCAGCTAAGTATCTATTTGGTGTTCTAGCTATTGGTAATGCATAAGTTGCTCCTTGGTCTATCCATCTAGTTGGAATTTGATTTATCTGAGTTACACCAACTTTTAATGAACTTGAAACTGCCAAATATACAATATGATCTTTTAAGTGATATTTTTTTTCCCATTCAATATCTCTGCCTAATCCAAGATGAGCTTTACATAGTTCAGGTCTAATAATACACTCTGATGAAAGAGGACTTTTTCTAAAGCAAGAGTAACAGAATCCTTGATTAAATGATTTTTTTGTTAGATTTCCACAATTAATACAGAAAATATTTCCGTCATAATTAATTTCAATTTTACTTCCTATAAATTTATTTAAACTAACTAGGTTTTTTCCG
>CACDER010000047.1 GCA_902551855.1 uncultured Cryomorphaceae bacterium
ATACTCTTAAAAATGGCGTTAACTGAGTTAACACATTTTAGTTCAATTCCAGTGAAGGTTTCCCTAAATGAATACATTGAGCTGTCAAAAGATTATTCATCAAAAAGAAGTAAAATATTTATCAATGGAATTTTAGACAAACTAGTAGATAAGCTCATAAATGACGGCGAGATAAAAAAAATAGGAAGGGGACTTATTCAATAATTTTGTTTAACTTTGAGTGTATGTATTCTTTTAAAAAAATTATAGTTTTATTATTTTTTGTTTCAATCAGTTGCAATCAAAAACCAAGTGATCGTATAAATTACAGTCAAATTAAAAGTAATCAGAATTTAACTGTAAGTGATGTTGATTCAAATAAAAAACCGAATATGGTATTTGAAAATAAGATATGGGATTTTGGGGAAATAAATCAAGGTGAGTCAGTAGCTCACTCTTTTATTTTTAAAAATGAAGGAGATACACCTCTTATTATTTCTAATGCAAAAGGTTCATGCGGATGTACTGTTCCTGAGTGGCCAAGATTTCCTATATCACCTGGTGATAGTAATTCAATAAAAGTGATTTTCAATAGTAAGGGAAAAAAAGGATTACAAAATAAGTCAGTAACACTGACTACAAACATGTATCCTAATTCGACCGTACTGAAAGTCAAAGGTTTCGTTAATTTTAATTGATATTAATTATGTTAATAATATTGCTCCAAACTTCTGACCCAATAATAAATTTAATGCCATTTGTCTTAATTGGTTTAATTTTTTATTTCTTTATGATTAGACCTCAAATTAAAAAGCAAAAAGAAGAAGTAAAGTTTAGATCCGAATTAAAAAAAGGTGATGAAATAGTTACGATTGGTGGTATTCACGCTAAAATTTTAGAAATAAATAAAGAAACAGTTTTAATCCAAGCTAATGGAGGAAATTCCAAATTCAAAATTCAAAAATCTGCAATTTTGAAAACATAATTATATTCCAGTATAATTGTGAGGTGAAATTAATTTCAATTCATGTTTAATATTTATATCTAAATTGAGAGAATCGATAAATTCGTGTAAACTTTTTTTAGTAATTTTTTTATTTGTTCTGGTCAAATTTTTAAGAGTTTCGTATGGATTTGGATAGTTTTCTCTTCTTAAAATAGTTTGGATAGCTTCTGCAATAACAACCCAGTTATCATTTAAATCATTTTTTATAACTAATTTATTTGGACTAATTTTATTCAATCCATTTAATAGATTGATGAAGGCTATCATTGAGTGTGATATTGGAATACCTATATTTCGTAATACAGTCGAATCAGTTAGATCTCTTTGAAGTCTTGATATAGGTAATTTTGAAGATAAGTGCTCAAAAAATGAATTAGCAATTCCAATATTACCTTCTGCATTTTCAAAATCAATCGGATTTATTTTGTGAGGCATTGCAGAGGATCCTATTTCATTACTATTAATTTTTTGACTCAAATAATTCATTGAAATATACATCCATATATCTCTTGATAAGTCCATCAAAATATTATTTATTCTCTTCATAGAATCAAAAATCGATGCCATATTATCATAATGTTCAATTTGAGTTGTTGGATAAGATCTTTTTAGACCCAATTTTTTATTGACAAAATTATCTCCAAATTTTAACCAATTAATTTTTGGATAAGCTATGACATGAGCATTAAAATTTCCTGTGGCTCCTCCAAATTTAGCTGAAAATGGAATTTTTAAAAATTGATTGATTTGAATTTCCAATCTTTTGGTAAACACCTCTATCTCTTTTCCAAATCTTGTGGGACTAGCTGGTTGTCCATGAGTTTTGGCAAGTAAAGGTATATTTTTCCAATTATTTGAAAGTTCGTTAAGTTTTAAGATTAACTTATTTAATAGAGGTAAATACTCTTCATTAATTGCATCTTTAAGAGAAAGTGGAATAGCAGTATTATTAATGTCTTGAGAGGTAAGACCGAAATGGATGAATTCTGAATATTTTTCAAGATTTAAATTTTTAAATTTATCTTTGATAAAATATTCTACTGCTTTAACATCGTGATTAATTTTCGCCTCAATTTCTTTGACTTTTAACGCGTCAGTTTGATTAAATTTTTTGTAAAGATTTCGGAGTTCTGAATTTTTTTTTTCTTCAAATTCTAATAAAGGATTAATTTTTAATTCGACTAATGAAATAAAATATTCAACTTCAATTTTTATTCTATACTTAATCAGTGCTAATTCTGAAAAATAATTAGATAAAGTTTTTATTTTTTTTCTATATCTACCATCAATAGGAGATATTGCAGTTAATTGATTTAATTCCATCATTGATTTTTTTTACTTAGCAATACTGACAGCTCTTGTCTCTCTTATAACTGTGACTTTAACCTGTCCAGGATATGTCATTTCATTTTCAACTTTTTGCGAAATTTCCTGAGATATTGACATTGCTTGATCATCACTTATTTTTTCACTTTCTACTATGACTCTTAGTTCTCTTCCAGCCTGAATTGCATAAGATTTTAAAACACCTTTATGAGAAAGAGCAATATTTTCAAGTTCTTTTAATCTTTGAATGTAGGCTTCTACAATTTCTCTTCTAGCACCAGGTCTAGCACCAGAAATTGCATCGCATACTTGAATTATAGGAGAAATAATATGATTCATTTCAATTTCATCATGATGGGCACCAATTGCATTACATATATCTTTTTTTTCACCATATTTTTCTGCTAGTTTCATACCCAGTATAGCATGAGGAAGTTCAGGTTCATCATCGGGAACTTTTCCAATATCATGAAGCAATCCAGCTCTTTTTGCTGATTTAGGATTTAAACCAAGTTCAGAGGCCATAGTTGCACATAAATTTGCGGTCTCTCGACTATGTTGAAGTAAATTTTGTCCATAAGACGATCTATATTTCATTCTTCCAACCATTCTAATTAATTCTGGATGAAGACCATGAATACCGAGATCAATACATGTTTTTTTCCCAGTTTGAATTATTTCATGTTCTAATTGTTTTTCAGTTTTATTAACTACTTCCTCAATTCTTGCAGGGTGGATTCTTCCATCCGAAACTAATTTATGTAATGATAATCTTGCTATTTCTCTTCTAACAGGATCGAAACAAGATAATATTATTGCTTCCGGAGTATCATCAACAATAATTTCTACTCCTGTGGAGGCTTCTAATGTCCTTATATTTCTTCCTTCTCTCCCAATAATTCTTCCCTTTACATCATCACTTTCTATGTTGAATACAGATACTGAATTTTCAATAGCATGTTCGGTTGCAACCCTTTGAATGGTTTGAATAATTATTTTTTTTGCTTCATTGTTTGCAGTTAACTTAGCCTCATCAATTGTATTTTGAATGATTGACATCGCTTCAGTTTTGGCTTCTGATTGAAGAACACTTATTATTTCTTTTTTTGCCTCTTTTGAAGTCAAACCAGAAATATTCTCCAAAGCGCTGACTTGCCTTTGATATTCTTTATTTAAAATTTCTTCTTTTTTTTCAATAGCATTTAGTTTAGTTTCAATATCTTCTCTTTTTTTGGAAATATCTTTAGATTTCCTATTGATGTCCTCCATTTTTTGGTTGAGTCTATTATTTTTGTCTTTGATTTTATTTTCAAGTTCAATAATTTTTCTATTTCTTTCGTTTATTACTTTTTCATGTTCAGTTTTTAATTCAAGAAATTTTTCTTTGGCTTGAAGAATTTTATCTTTTTTTAATTGTTCAGAGGTTTTCTTTGCTTCATCAATAATTTGTTTTGACTTTTTTTGTGCATTGATTCTAAACAGAATATTTGCTATAATATATCCAACTATGACAGAAGGAATTGATGAAATTAATATTGTTATATAGTTTGAGTCCATAGTATTCAGTTTAATAAGAAACCCCGTATTAATTTATTTATTAAACTCCATTAAGACATGGATAGGATAGCCATAAATGATCAAACGTCCACTGACACCAAAAAGGACCACTAGGGTTGAGGCTTGTTTTTAAATTTATGAGCATCTCCTAATTTATATTTTGTTGAGTTTAACAAATTATCAAATTAACACGGGGAATCTATTTTTTTAAAGAACTTTCAATTATTTCGTTTAAATCTTTTTCAACTTTAGACAATTTTTGTTTTATCTCAATTGGGTCATCATTTTTTTTATTTTCACTACTTTCAATTCTTGATGATAGTTGAAGTGCACACATTGCCAGTAAGTCTTGTTTATCTTTTACAGCATAGTTAGATTCAAAATCTTTAATAATATCATTAATATTTTTAGCAGCTTTTCTTATTGCTTCTTCTTCTTTTCTTAAAATAGTCAAAGGATAAATTCTTCCTCCAATTGAAACTTTAATTTTAAGATTATCCAACATTGACTAAAGATTTAATTGAGAAATACATTTGTCAATTCCCCTAATTAATTCATTAATTTTATACCTTGTCTCTTTAGATGAAGTCCCAATTTCATTAAGAGATTTGGCATTAATAATTACTTTTTTTTCTTTTAATAATTTTTCAATTACTAAAGTTTTATTGTTAATACTTTCCTTTAATTTTTCGTTTTCAAGTTCAAGTTTGGATGATTTATCTCTAAATTCATTAACAATAATTTTTAG
>CACDER010000048.1 GCA_902551855.1 uncultured Cryomorphaceae bacterium
AATTCATAAGTAAGTTTTTAAAAAACGACAATAGTGTTGAATTTAAAAAACTTATTAATGACCCTAAATTCAACTTGAATAAACAACATCATAGTTCCAAAAACATAAACATGTGGGAAAAATATGAATTGTTAAAAGATAATCGTCAATTAAAAAATGAAAATGATGAAATAAGTGGATGGAAGAAACATAGTTTCAGTCAGTATGTATGGATTAAGATAATCTCAAAGCTTAAAAAATACGGACTTAATAACCGAAGCATTAAGAAAGTCAGACATCTACTTACAAAAGATAATGAACAATCTGATATTTGTGAATATGGAATGCTTGACTTTTTTATAAAGCTAATTGTGATTGATAATGAAACAATATTTCTTTTAGCAGATGAAATAGGTCGGTCAATTTTGATTAAAAAAGAAGATATCTTATCTATTGAATCTCAACCTGACTTTGAGTATGAACACATGTTAAAAATTAGCTTAAACAAAATAGTTTTAGAACTTGTTGAAGAGGTAAATATTAAATTTAGTACAGAATAAGATGGTTTCATTAGAAAATTGTAAAAAAATATTGACTAAAAATGGAGAAAACTATACCATTGACCAAGTCAAGGCTATAAGGTCTCTTTTAAATGGCTTTGCAGAAATGTACATTAACCAATTATTAAAAAGCGTATGAAGAACTTAGAGGGTAAAACAGCAGTGTTATATATGAGGGTCAGTACCAAAGAACAAAAAATACATGGCAATAGCATTGAGGTTCAAAAATCTAGACTAAAATCTTTTTGTAAAAGGAATAATATGAATGTTATCAAAGAGTTTACCGATGAAGCTTCAGCAAAGACATTAAATAGAAATGGTTTTAATATGCTTTATAGCTTTGTTAAAAAGAACTCAAAAAAAATAGACTATGTATTAGTTATTAAAATTGATAGACTAACTAGAAATGTTGAAGATGGATTTAATATTCTTGCAAAATTTAAGAGCATGAATGTTGAACTTAACGCCATTGACGAGTGGAGAGACCACAATAATCCCCTTGACTTTTTCCCAAACCTAATGAGCCTAGGGGTTGCCCATTATGACAATATACTAAGAAGTAGTAGAACTATTGAAGGAAATCGGGAAGCGATTAAAGAGGGTCGTTATCCATACAGTATACCCCTTGGGTATAAAAAAGCATACAATAAGTTTAACAAATACATTATTGTTCCTGATGAAAAAGCTCCACTAATAAGAGCTCTTTTTGAGAAGTTTGCCACAGGATTATACAGCAAATCTGACCTTATTAGAGACCCAATCTTTAAGCCATTAAATCTGAATAGTAACAAAGTTTATAGAATCTTAAATAGAGTAATCTATGCAGGTATCATAAAATTAAACTCATATAGAGATGAACCATATCAGGAAATAGAAGGAATCCACAAACCCATCATTAGCAAAGAACTTTTTAATAAAGCTCAAAGGATAAACCGTAATATTAAAAATTTTCAAAAAACTAAGAAGAAAGAAAATGAAAACTTTCCTTTAAGGGGCTATTTATTGTGCAAAAAATGTAATTCTCCACTAACAGGAAGCACTTCTTTAAATAAAAACAAAAAACCTTACAGCTACTACCATTGTCAACCAAAGAATAAGTGTGGAGAGCGATTTAATGTGAACCTCGCACATGACTCATTAAGTAAGCTTCTTTTTTCATTAAAGCCAAAAAAAGAAGTTGTAGAACTATTTTCTGTTATTCTAGAAAAGAAATTAAATAACAACAAGATTAGCAAACGTGCAGAATTAACTAAAATAAATAAAGAGCTTGATTTATTGATAAGAAAAAAACAGGGACTGATTACTCTTAGAGCAAATAACGAGATTTCAAAAGAAGAGTTAAGAGATATGAAAGAAGACATAGATAATAGAATATATGAATTACAAAGGACAAAAGATAGTTTAAGCACAGTTGAGGATAAAGTATTGAAGCATGTAAAATTTGGAGCAAAACTAATTTGTAATTTAAATTTTGTGTTTAATAAAGCATCAAACAACACAAAAAAAAAGATACTGTGTTCGATATTTGAAAATTATTTGGTTTTTGACAGAAAAAAATATCGAACACCTCAATTAAAAGAGGTCATAAAACTCATTACCAATAACAGCGAGGGATTAAGAGCTATTTCAAAAAAAAAGGAAGAAAGCAAATCTAATTTCTCCCATTCAGTACCTAGGGCGGGAATCGAACCCGCACTTCCGAGGAAACTGGATTTTGAATCCAGCGCGTCTACCAGTTCCGCCACCTAGGCATTAAATTCTTTTCAAAATTATAATTATTTGCAAAGAAATTGATAAATTTCCATAAAATAAATATATCATTTAGTTTATTGCTAAAATATTTTTAAATTTGCTGCCCATTTATTGTCAATTAATAATTTAATGCCGTCAACTGTAAAAATATTTTCAGGAAGATCAACAAAAGATTTAGCAATAAAGATTGCTGAAAAGTTTGGTACTAATTTGGGTAATGTTATAATTTCTAAATTTAGTGATGGAGAATTTATTCCTTCTTTTGAAGAAACAGTCAGAGGATCAAAAGTTTTTATAATACAATCTACTAGACCTCCATCTGATAATTTAATGGAACTTTTATTAATGATTGATGCTGCTAAAAGAGCTTCTGCTGCTCAAATAGTTGCTGTTATTCCATATTTTGGTATGGCCAGACAGGATCGAAAAGATAAACCAAGAGTCCCTATCGGTGCTAAGCTTGTTGCCAATATGATAATCGCAGCAGGTGCAACTAGGGTTATGACATGCGATTTACATGCAGATCAAATACAAGGTTTTTTTGAAGTTCCAGTTGATCATTTATATGCATCTAGCGTTTTTATTGAATATATTAAGTCTTTAAATTTAAAAAATATTACGATAGCATCCCCGGATATGGGCGGGTCTAAAAGAGCTCACGCATATTCAAAACATCTACAATGCGAAATGGTCATATGTTACAAACATAGAAAAAAAGCAAATGAAATAGGAGATATGAGAGTTATTGGAGAAGTTGCAGGTAAAAATATTGTTCTTGTTGATGACATGGTAGATACAGCAGGGACACTAACTTCAGCATCAAATATGTTAATTAAAGAAGGAGCTATCTCTGTCAGAGCTTTTTGTACTCATCCTGTTTTATCTGGGTCTGCTTACGAAAAAATTAAAAACTCAAATCTAAAAGAACTGATTGTTACTGATACGATATTAAGTAAACCAAATGAAAAAATTAAAGTGCTTAGTATTGCTCCACTTTTTTCAGATGTTATTAAAAATGTTGTATCGAATGAATCTATCAGTAAAAATTTTATAATGTAAAAAAAAATAAAATGGAATCTATATTGCTAAATGCTAAAATGAGAAATGACTTAGGGAAAAAAGAATCAAAAAATCTGAGAAGTTTAGGTAAAATACCCTGTGTTTTATATGGTGGGAAGGAAAATGTTCATTTTCAACTTGAAGAAAATGATCTAAAAAAATTGGTTTATACTCCCAAAGTATTTATTGTTGAACTAACAATTGATAGTACCAAAATTAAAGCTCTAGTTAAAGATATTCAATTTCATCCTGTAAATGATAAAATATTACATGTAGACTTTATTGAACTAGTTGATGAAAAACCTGTTAATACTCAAGTACCAATTATTTTAACTGGTAATTCAATTGGAGTACTGAATGGAGGAAAATTAGTAAAAAATTTAAGAAAGTTATCTCTAAGAGCTATCCCAAAAAATCTTCCTGATAATATTTCAATTGATATCACCAATCTAGAAATAGGTGATAAAATTTATGTTCGTGACTTAAATTATAATCAATTCGAAATAACTACATCTGAAAATTCAGTTTTAGTTGCAATTAAAACATCTAGAGCTGCGGTGGAAGAAGAGATTGAAGAGACTGATTCATCTGCTGAGTCTAAACCTAATGACAAAGATTCTACGAGTAAAGAAACTGATACTAAAACAGATGACAAAAAAGAATAATTTATGAATAAATACCTGGTTGTTGGTCTCGGAAATATTGGTCAAGAATATAAAGATACCCGGCACAATATTGGTTTTGATATTATTGAATATTATGCTTCAATTTTAAAATCTGACTTTCAACCTAATAAATACGGATCAACTATTAAATTTAAAAATAAGGGTAGACCGGTAACTTTACTAAGACCTTCAACATATGTTAACCTAAGTGGAAAAGCAGTGTCCTACTATGTTAATAAAGAAAATATTAAACCTGAAAATATTTTGATTATTGCAGACGATTTAAATTTACCTTTTGGTAAATTTAAAATCAAAAATAATGGAAGATCTGGAGGACATAATGGTATTGAAAATATTATCAAAAGTCTAGATAGTTTTATTTTTCCAAGATTAAAATTTGGTATTGGAAATGATTTTTTAAAGGGTAATCAAATTAATTTTGTTTTAGGGAAGTGGAG
>CACDER010000049.1 GCA_902551855.1 uncultured Cryomorphaceae bacterium
CTGATAAGATAAAATAAATGAATTGAAATTATAATTAAATAATGATCTATTATGAAATAACATTGATACAGAATTTTTTTTATTAAAATTATATTTTGTACTCAAAAAAATATTTCTATTTAAATTATTAGTATAAGATTTTTCAGTATTAACTGGTCTCATAACACTTAATAGTGAGTCACTTAGAGTTTGAAATTCGTTTGAAATATCAGTACTTTCAGAGGAATTTATTTGGATTCCATCTAAAATAAAATTAACCTCACCACCTGTGGAGTAAGAAGTTGAATTTTCTCTATCCCAATTAAGCTTTCCAATGTCAGTTATTGAAGAATTAAATTGCCATTTTTTATAATTATAGCTAAAACCAAAATCAAAAGCAAAACCATTGTTCAGAAAGGGATTAATATCAAGATTAAAATTTTGATTATCTAAATACGAATTTATTCCTGATGTATTTAATAATATATTCGAGGTTAGAGTAGTTTGATAAATTGGATTTGAAAGAGAGTCAGTATAAGAATTTAAGTTTAACTTTCTTGAATCAATATTAATTAAACCATTAAGAAATTTGAATCTAGTTCCAATACTAAAATTTTTATTATCACTGTAAGCAAATCCTAAATTCAAACTATTATAAGATAAATTGTTAAATTTCTCATTATTAAATGAATTAATTTTATTCAAATTTGAGCCATTTCCATTTGAAATGAAATTAATAAACTTATTTGAAAATTGTAAACTAAAATCATTTATTAATTTGTCAGATACATAAACATAATAGTTTTTTTTATTACCAAATTTAAAGCCGATATGAAAATTCAAAATATCAATTCTTGAAGAAAAAATATTAATGTCGTTCTTGTCTAAATTAGATAAAATGTGAGGTATATTAATTTTTAGTGAATCATTATTATCCTTTAAAAAAAAATTATTGAAGGAAATAGGAGAAATAAAACTAAAATTGCTATTTAAAAAGGGAAAGGAAATAAAAAAATCTTTATCTGGAAAAATTGATGGATTTGCATCTAACTTTAAAATATGTGCATTAGAATAAAATCCGGTGTGAATATTTTGGCTAAATGAAAAATTGTAAACTAAAAAAAATATAAGTGTAATTATCTTTTTCATTTTTAATTTGAATTAATATTTATTAAAGCACCTAGTGAAAAAATTATTTCATAATCTGTATATAGTTTCACTGAACTATTTTCAGTATTTGATGTGTTCATTTCAATATCAATTATAACATTATCAGAATTAAAAAATGCATCTATTTGATTTGAATCTAAATTAATATCTTTTGAATATAAATTTGGTTCTATTGTTCTACCGTTATCATCAATCTCTGCAGCATAAACTAGATCAGAATATAAAGAATCTTGAATCAAGTTATTTGATGAATTATAAAATTTAAGATTGATATCAGCATTTAATGGAAATTCATTAGAAATATTAAGTTTCATGATTATACTATGAATATTATCATAAATATTATCACTTATATTTGGTGGTTCATAACTTATTGTATCAGTTCTATTAGCATCATCTATTCTCAAAAATAAAGGTAAGTTCATTTCAAAATTGATAATAATTGATTCTCCAGGACTTATTTCATTAAATTGTCCTTGAAATCCATTAGGGTTTGGGGTAACAGACCCACTGTAGTTTATCTGATTAGGGATTAATGAAATAAATTCAGACAATTGATTATTTGTATTAGAATTATTATATTCAGAATATGAAAAAGAACTTGCAAGTACATTTATGATGGGCCCATTTAAATTTGCACTTTCAGAATCATTAAAGCCAATTAAGTCTAAATCAATATCAAATGGAATACTGATTTCATTATCAATATTAAATATCATTTTGGGAGTCTCAAGATAAATATTAGATGCAATATCATCAAGAATACTTATTTCTATATCAATAGTTCCAGGATCAATTTCCTTAATTTCCTGACCAAAATATCCATTAATATTATTAAATTCTAAATTATTGACAGAAACTGAAAAAGAAATTAAATCAGAAGCATCAAAAGCTTCATAAGATTCTGATGAGTTAATTTGAGTGGAATATAAAACTTCTATTTGATTATTAGAATTGGATAAATCAAAAGTATAATCTTGAAGATCTGTAGATAAAAATAAAGATCCTAATTGTTCTGTATTTGAAATATTTATAGATTGATTATAAGCAAAATTATTTTCATCCAAGAGTTGAGGTATTTCAATAAGTAAACTTATATTAGAATTAAAGGTTGATGAGATTAAATATTCTAAAGAACCACTGTTCATGTTAATAAAGTTAATATCAATTCCATCATCAAATTCCATATCAAATATAAAACTATCAGATGGTCCTTCTTGTTCAGGAAATATAACTAAACCATTATCAACTTTTATGTTACTTCCAATAACATTAATATTAATATTATCTGTTTCGTTCATGGAAACAAAATTTGATGTATTAAAAGGATTTGGACCACTTCCATAAATATATATTTCATTAACTTCAAAAACTAATTCATTATACATTGTAGTTCCATCTAAAGATAAATATTCAACAGTTGAAGAATTAGGTAATATATTATTGAAAATAAATTCTCCTATTACGCTATTATCAACTTGATTCTTCAAAATTAACCTCAAGTAATCTACATTTACACTAAAATTATTAGTAATTTCCAACGACAAGTTCCCATTAACAATATTTATAAACAAAAAATCCTCTGACGCAACTTGACTATAGGTTCCTCCAGACTGATTGGGAATTGTAGGAAAATAAGCTGAACCAAATTGTTGAGAATACTCAATTCCATAATTAAAATTATTTGACAATAAAGTATCCTCTAAATTTCCAGCTAATTCAGTTAAAAAAATTTGTTTAACTTCTTGAAAATTATCTAAGTCAATTTCACCTAATTCAAAATTTTCATTTGTTGGGTCTTGATTTTCAATCTGAAATAAACTATCACTACTAAACGATGCAATACTATCTTGAAAATAAACCACTCTTAAAAGTCCATCCTGATCTGTTATCAATAGACTATCCTCTGGTAAAAAATCCTCTAAAGTAGATATTGAAGTAAAAACAGGTAGAGCTAAACTGGAATTAAATTCAATTTCATTTGAGATATTATTTAAATTTTCGTCAACACAAGAACAAACAAACAGAAAAAAAATAAAAAAAATCAAGTATATTTTTCTCATTAGTATTTTTAACCAAATATATAACTTAAAACAAGAATAATTATATGAATTGAAATTATTTGATATTAAATTTAGAATATTTTCTCCATTTTTGAATAGCTAAAGAAAAATCTAACGGTAACTCTGATTCAAATTCTATCCATTTATTAGTTCTTGGATGAATAAATCCTAAAGATTTTGCATGTAAAGCTTGCCTATTGATTACCTTAAAACAATTTTGGACAAACTGTTTATACTTTGAAAATGTTGTTCCCTTAAGAAGTTTATCTCCTCCGTATATGTCATCATTAAATAATGGATGACCAATGTGGTTAAAATGTACTCTTATTTGATGAGTTCTTCCAGTCTCTAACTTACATTCAATTAATGTAACATAATTAAATCTCTCTAAAACTTTAAAATGAGTTACAGCTTTCTTTCCATAATTTTTATCATCAGGAAAAACCTGAAAAATCTTTCTATTTTTGAGGCTTCTACCTATGTTTCCTGATATAGTCCCACTATTTTCGTTAAAATCTCCCCAAACTAGTGCAATATATTTTCTCCTGGAAGTTCTTTCAAAAAATTGTTTTTGAAGGTGAACTAAAGAATTATCATTCTTTGCAATGACAAGAATACCAGAAGTATTTTTATCAATTCTATGAACTAATCCAGGCCTTAATTCATTATCTTGATTAGGTAAATTTTCAAAATGATACTTAATACCATTCATTAACGTTCCAGTAAAATGTCCAAAACTAGGGTGAACAACCATACCAGAGGGTTTATTGACAATAATTATATCAGTATCTTCGTGTAAAATATCTAATTTTATTTTTTCTGGTGTCAAAGTTTCAATTCTTTTAGGGAATAACTTATATAAAATTATATTATCATAGGGTTTAATTTTATAACTAGATTTTACAGGATTATTATTGACCAAAACAAGATTTTGATCAAAAAGTTTTTGTACTTTATTTCTAGTTAAATTTGAAATTTGATTAGATAAGAATTTATCAATTCGCATAGAAACTTGCTTACTATCAACTAAAAAATTGAAATGTTCATGTAACCCTGATTTTAAATTATAATCCGATAAAGATTCAATTGACATTTTTTATATTATTATGATTTTAATTTATAATAATTGATGAATCATTTACCAAATTTATAGAATCTTCGGTAAACCATAAATTAATTTTAGTACCTAGATCAATATTAATACTATCCTCTGAAGGAAATTGTTTAAATACAAAAGATTTAAAAGTATCA
>CACDER010000050.1 GCA_902551855.1 uncultured Cryomorphaceae bacterium
GATAGCTAATTCCTGTCTATCTTGAAATTTTGATTTTAAATTATTAAATATTTTACTATTTTCTTCATCAAGAAAGTGACCAATTTTTTCTAGTATTGTTACCGTATCTGACTTATCTTTTGGGTGTTGACCCAAATCAATTAATTGATTAAAGAGTTCGTCCACATTTGTCATATTAAAATTACCTGCTAGAACCAAATTTCTTGACTTCCAGTTATTTTGCCTTAAAAAAGGATGACAATTTTCGATACTATTACCTCCATAAGTACCATATCTCAAATGTCCTAAAAAAATTTCTCCTGAAAAAGGCATATTGTCTTTCAACCATTTAACATCATTAATTTTAGTTGGGTGTGTTTTGCTTACATTATCAAATTTATCATCTATATATTTAAAAACTTCTCTAACTGGATTCTGTAAATTAGTCCTATACCTGCTAATATATCTTTTACCGGGGGGCACATTCAATTTAATATTTGCCAGGCCGGCTCCATCTTGCCCTCTATTTACTTGTTTTTGCATTAGTAAATACATTTTATTTAGGGCATACCTTGCCGTATTATATTTTTTTTTATAAAAGCTTAATGGTTTCAATAATCTAATCATTGCTACTCCACACTCATGTTTAATGTCGTCACTCATAAAAAAAATTTAAATAAAGTCTTGTTTTTTCATATTTAACCACTCTAAAGCATTATAGGATAATAATTTTCTTTTAATATTAATGTCAGAATAAGTATCATTTATTAACTTACCAGGCTTCAATTCTCCAAGAGGAAATGGATAATCTGTTCCAAGTAAAACCTTATTTTCCCCAACTAAATCTACAATATATTTTAACATTTTATCACTGTGAACAAGACTATCTAACCAAAATTTACCTAGATATTCTTTAGGATTTATTTTATTATCAACTGCAACCAAATCAGGTCTTACATTAAATCCATGTTCAATTCTTCCAATTGTTCCAGGGAAAGATCCACCCCCGTGAGCAAATGCAACTCTTAAATTTGGTAATTTTTGAAACGTTCCACTAAATATTAATGAGCAAATTGCCAAAGAAGTTTCCATAGGCATTCCAACTAACCAAGATAACCAATATTTTTCCATTTTATTCTTTGACATCCACCACCACGGATGAATAAATACAGACATATCTAAATCTTGACATGCTTGAAGAACTGGGAAAATTGAATAATGATCTAAATTAAACTCATTTACATGGGATCCTATTTGAACACCTTTTAATCCTATTTTTTTACATCTTTCTAATTCTTTAATCGATAAATCGGTACTTTGAAGAGGTAAGTTGCCTAATCCTACAAATCTTTTTGAATTTAAACTAACTTTTTCTGCAATATCATCATTTAAAAATTTAGAGATTTCCAGACCATCTTTTGGTTTAGTCCAATATGAAAACATGACAGGTACAGTTGATAAAACTTGAATATTTATGTTAAAATTATTGCAATCATGAATTCTTGAATTAATATCCCAACAATTGGATTCAACCTCTCTAAAAAACTTGTCATTCATCATCATTTTTGCACAACAATTTTTATGATGATTTAATCTTATATATTCTCCATAACCAAATTTTTTTTTGAAGTTTGGGATATTTTTTGGCAAAATATGAGTATGAATATCTATTGAAAATAAGTTCTCCATTCTATATAAACCTAGTATCAATATCCATTGTAAAGTTACAATTTTTACATTTTCTTAAAAACTCTGATTTATAAAATTTTTTAAAAACTGGTTTAAAGTCCTTTTCTATATTCTTCAAATGAAAGTATTCTTCAAATAATTTTTCATTACAATTTTCACAAAACCAAATTAATCCATCTTTGTCTTTATTTGTCCTAACTTTTTCAATCACTAATCCAATGGAACCTTTAGGGCGAACAGGAGAGTGAGGAATTTTTGCTGGGAGTAAAAACATATCTCCCTCATTTACTTTTATATTAACTAAATTATTATTTTGCTGAGTTAATATATTTATATTACCTTCTATTTGATAAAATAATTCTTCACTTTCGTTGTAATGATAATCTTTTCTCGAGTTGGGCCCTGCAACAACCATTACAATAAAATCACCTGCTTTATTATATAAATTTTTATTACCAATAGGAGGTTTTAGAATTGATCTATTTTCATCTATCCATTTATTCAAATTAAACGGTTTTTCCATTTTTTAATTTTTGAGCAATATACTAATTAGATTTTAAAAATTAATTTAATCACTGCTTAAAACCATAAATTTATTTTAAAATTAATTTGTATCTAATAAATATTTGTGCAATGTTTTTTTTTATATAATTAATATTAACTTAGTTTTTAATTTATTTTAAGTATAAATCAATAAAATTTAAAATGGATTTTTCATTAAAAAATAAAACTGCCATTGTTTGTGGCGCTTCTCAAGGAATTGGTAAATCAACTGCAATAAAATTTGCAAAACTTGGTGCATCCTTAATACTTATTTCAAGGAATGAATTAAATCTTAAAAAAGTTTTAAAGAACTTAAAGACTATGGATCATCAAAAACACGATTACTTGGTTTGTGATTTTCAAAATACTGATGAATTAAAAAAGAAAGTTAAACTTTTAACCTCAAAATATTCAATTGATATACTAATCAATAACTCAGGTGGGCCAAAATCAGGTCCAATTCATTCTGCACACCCTAAAGATTTTATAAATGCATTTAGCCAACACTTAATTTGTAATCATATCTTGGTTCAAAGTGTTTTAGATAATATGATAAATAAAAAATTTGGCAGAATTATTAATATTATTTCAACTTCTGTTAAAGAACCAATCCATAACCTTGGTGTATCAAACACTATTCGATCAGCAGTTGCTAACTGGGCTAAAACTTTATCTAAAGAAATTGGAAAATATAATATTACTGTAAATAATATTCTCCCTGGGGCAACTAATACTGATAGGTTAAGCTCAATTATAAAAAATAGATCATATATAACAGGTCATTCATTTGAAACAGAAAAAAAAAATATAATTGATAAAATCCCAATGAACAGAATCGGTCATCCTGAGGAAATATCTGATGGTATTGCATTCCTGGCATCTGCATCTGCCTCTTATATAAACGGTATTAATTTAGTTGTTGATGGAGGAAGAATGTCAAGCTTTTAATTATGGAAAAAATAAAAAATTTTATTGGTGGTAAGTTTTTAACTCCAATATCAAAAAAATATTTAGAAAATTATGACCCTTCCAAAGGAGAAATATATTCTCTTCTTCCCGATAGTGATTCTAGAGATATAAAAACAGCAGTTGATATGAGCAATTCTGTTTTCCCTTTTTGGTCTAATTTACCTTTGAAAGATAGAGCAAATTATTTGATGAAAATTGCTCATGAAATTGAGAAAAATTTGGAAATGCTAGCTATAGCAGAATCCAAAGATAACGGGAAACCTCTATGGTTATGTAAATCAGTTGATATACCAAGAGCTGCGTCTAATTTCAAATTTTTTGCCTCATGTATAACTCAATTTTCGTCAAAATTCTATCATACCTCAAGTAATATTTATAATTATGTTCTAAAACAACCAATAGGAATAGCTGGATGTATATCTCCATGGAATCTTCCTTTATATTTATTAACTTGGAAAATTGCACCTGCTCTTGCTGCAGGAAATTGTGTCATTGCAAAACCATCAGAATTAACACCAATGACAGCTCATTTACTTGCAAAAATTTGTAAGAAGATAAAATTGCCTGATGGAGTTTTAAACATAATTCATGGTAAAGGAGAGAGCGTTGGTGAAGAAATTGTACAAAATAATAATATTCCTGTAATTTCATTTACTGGAGGAACCAAAACAGGTAAAAAAATAGCTGTTAAATGTGCAGCTAAAATGAAAAAATTTTCTTTGGAATTAGGTGGTAAGAATCCAAATATAATTTTTTCTGACTGCAACTTTGATCTTGCCCTGAAAACTACTATTAAATCTTCTTTTTCAAATCAAGGTCAAATATGTTTGTGCGGGTCAAGAATTTTTATTCAAAAAAAAATTTACAAAAAATTTGTTAAAAAATTCGTTAAAGAAACTGAAAAAATAGTTATTGGACCTCCTTCTGAAAAAAAATCTCAACTAGGAGCACTA
>CACDER010000051.1 GCA_902551855.1 uncultured Cryomorphaceae bacterium
ACAGTTAGTTTATTTTTTCATCTAGTCTTATTTGCCCAATCTCCATGTAATATTGATAAATTATATATCTCTGAAGTTTATTCATATGGAGACGATAATGATTTTATTGAAATTTACAATACTGGGCCTGAATGTAGTTTAGCAGGATTTGTCCTTGATGACACAAATGAGTTTCAAGATTTTACATTCAGCGATTATGCTATAATTCCTCAAGGAGGATTTTGGTTGGGATATGAGGATGCTGTATCGTCTAATTTTTACAGTGCATCAAATAATTATGTATCTTCCATAACAGGTAGTTTTTCTTCTGGTTTAGATGCTGATGGAGACTATGTTTATTTAAGTGATAATAACGAAATTCTTGTTGTAGAAATACCGATTGCTATTGAGGGATATTCCTTTAGCTACAATCCCAATTTAGAATCCTGTATAACAAATTTTTCACCTGGATTTGAAAACAACAATTGTATTGTTTTTGGTTGCATGAATACCCTTGCAATCAATTATAATCAAGACGCAACTGGTGATGATGGAAGTTGTTATTTAGCATGCAACGATCCTAGTGCTTTAAATTATGATTTGAGTGCGCAAGATGATGATACATTATGTATTTACTCATGCCAAATAGAGTTATTATTAATTACTGAGGTTAATGCAATTGGAGACCCGGAAGATTACATAGAAATTCATAATATTGGAAATGATTGCTCAATGGAAGGATATATTTTAGATGATGATATGAATTTAAATGATTATTTTTTTATTGAAAATTCAATTATACCACAAGGTGGATATTGGGTAGGATATGAAGATTCGATCAACTCTCATATATATTACACCGATGGAGATTTGTTTTCTGAAATTGAAGGAAGTTTTTCGTTTGGATTAGGATCTAACGGCGACAATGTATTTTTGTCTTACATGGGTTTAAATACTATATCTTTTGAATTTGAGGCATCAATCCCTGGTTTGAGTTACAATTTTGACAATCTGGGAAATAGTTGTTTGGCTTTGCCTTCTCCAGGTCTTGATTATAATTCATGTGAAATATTTGGATGTACAGATAGCTTAGCATTGAATTTTAATAATTCTAATACATATGACGATGGGTCATGTCTATATGAATTTTTGTGTCAAGATTCTCTAGCCATAAATTATCAAACATCAGTATTTCAAAATGATTCACACTGTGTTTATTCATGTGATTTTCAAACCACAATAATTTCAGAAGTAAATGCTTCGGGGTCAGGAGGAGATTTTATTGAAATACACAATAATACCAACAATTTCTGCTCGATTGAAAATTATATGATTGATGACTCTTATAACTTATCAGATTATACATTTCCTGAAAACAGTATTTTACCCCCTTATGGCTATTGGATTGGATATGAAGATCAAAACCAGTCTTCAGTATACGATTCATTAGGTAATTTATTTTTAGAAGTTGAAGGTAGTTTCTCATCTGGAATAAGTTCAAATGGGGATTCAATTTTCTTTTCAAACTCAATAGATACTCTTTTTATTATTGTTAACGAAATTTATTCTGATCTTTCACTTAATCTTGAATCAGCTGATACTGTTTGTTATTCATATCTTAGTCCTGGACTTCACAATGAATCTTGTGTTCAACCTGGATGCATGGATTCTTTAGCAATAAATTATAATCCTCTGGCAACCTATGAAGATTTTTCTTGCTCTTTTCTATCTGGTTGCACTGATTTTACTGCTGCAAATTATGATTCTGAATCTGAGATTGATAATGGTACTTGCGTCTACTCTTGTCTAGCATCTCAAATCGAATTTTCAGAGGTTCACAATTCAGGGATAAATGGAGATTATATAGAATTAATTAATCATAGCGACTCTCCATGTACTATGTTAGGATGGGTACTAGATGATGTTGGAGATTCTCTCAGTGACCATTTCTTTTCACTTGAAGTTCAAATACCTGGACAAGGTTACTGGCTGGCTTATGAAGATGAGGGAATTGCTTTTATAGTTGATAATTTAGGAAATATAATTCAGGAAATTGAGGGTGGTTATAGTTCTGGAATGAGCTCAGGAGGAGATACTCTTTATTTGGCCTCATTAACTGATACAATTATTGGAATTGTTAATGGTACATCTTATGGTGTTGAATTTTCCCAAAGTTATATTAATGGGCAATCATGCTTTACATATCCTTCACCTGGTTTAAGCAATAATAATTGTATTGTCTTTGGATGTACTGATTCTATTGCAGTTAATTTTGATATTAACGCAGATTTTGAAGATTTATCTTGTACATATTATGAAGGTTGTACCGATCCGATTGCAATTAATTTTGATGAAAATGCAACTTTAGACAATGGGTCTTGTTTGGTACAATGTAATTTTGACCTTGTATATATTTCAGAGGTTCATGGATCAGGACAGCTTGTTGATGGAATGTCAGATGATTATATTGAAATATATAATTCTGGTATATACGATTGCTCAATGGAAGGATATATGTTTGATGATGCTATAGAGTTTAATGACTTTACTTTTGGAGCAGATGTCATCATTCCTTCTGGTGGATTTTGGTATGCTGTTGAAGATGAATTATATGGACAAATATATGATAATAATGGAAACTTTTTATTTCAAACGGTTGGCTCATTTGGATCTGGAATAAGCTCAGGTGGAGAATACATCTATTTTGGCTTAGGTGATTCAATTTCAATTTTTTTATTAGAGCCGTCATACGCTAATTATTCACAAAGTTTTGATATTAGTGGTGAGACTTGTTATACAGATCCAACACCAGGAGAAATTAATGAAAGCTGTATTATATTCGGCTGTATGGATTCTCTTTATCTAGAATATAATGAATCTGCTCAATTTGATAATGGTTCTTGCGAAACACCCCTAATTTTTGGTTGTATGGATTCCTTAGCAATAAATTATAACCCTTATGCCAATATTGAGGATCAAACTATTTGTGAGTTTCCATGTAATGGAATTGAAGCAAATTTGACTATTCTTACTTCACAGTGGTCTTCAGAGATATCTTGGAGTATCACTAACGAAAACCAATCGGTATATCAAAATATTCAGCCCTATCAGAATAATAGTTATTATGAGGTTCCATTATGTTTAATTGAAGATGCTGATTATTTATTTAATGCATATGACTCTTTTGGAGATGGTTGGAATGGTGCAACATTTTCAGTACAATCTGAAAATTGTGAATTTGTGTCAGGTACTTTATATATGGGGTCAAGTGAGTCATTCGAATTCACAGCTCAATGTTATATTGAAGAAAACTGCTTACCAGATTATTGGCAAACAACAGTAACGTTAACTAATCATACTTTAATAATACCTCATAATAGTATGATTCAAAACTCTTCAGAACAGTCTTTATCTGATGTTTACTTAGGAGTTTTTTATGAAAACTCATCTGGAGAGTTACAATGTGCTGGTAGTACCTTTTTTTCTGGTTCAACCACTCAAATATCTGCAATGGGAGACGATCCAACTACTCCAGAAATTGATGGTCTTACTAATGACCAAGATTTTGTTTGGTTATTATATGATTGTAATTTGAACCAAGAACTAAATATGGGTGTCACATATTTTGAAGGACCTGAAGTATATACTTCAAATGGAATAACTTTTCTTGCTAGTATTACTGAAGAAGTTGTTGTTGGACCTGCATCTCAAATTTTAGATCTTCCATCAGGTTGGTCTATTTTCTCTACTTATATGATTGCAAATGATATGAATATTGTATCGGTATTATTTCCAATTATTGATGAATTAATTATCGCTAAGAATAATTCTGGTGCTGCTTATATAGAAGAATGGAACTTCAATGGTATTGGTGATTTACTTGTAGGTCAAGGTTACCAAATTAAAACTTCTGAAGCTATTGAACTAGAAGTTTCTGGTACTTACGCATTCCCAGAGGAGAATCCTGTAGATCTTGCAGCAGGTTGGAATATAATTGGTTACTTAAGAACTGAAGCAGCAGCAGCTGATGCTGTTTTGGAAGTCATAAATGCTACAGGTAACTTAATTATTGTTAA
>CACDER010000052.1 GCA_902551855.1 uncultured Cryomorphaceae bacterium
CTTTATTTTATTTGATTGATAATTATTCAAAAAATACGAAATATTACTATTTTAAAATTTTTCTAATTTTTTTTATTAATTTTTTTGTTGCTAATTTTTTAATCACTTCTTGGATTATAATAGCAAATGTCTTCGGTGGAATTTTTGCTTGCTTTCTCAATGCACTTTTGATGTCTTTAGTTGTATTTATTTCGTTAAATGTTAAAAACTATTTTGGAAATAATCATTTTTATTTATTTTTTATTTTCTTTTGGATTTTATTTGAATATTTTCACCTAAATTGGGATTTAAGTTGGCCTTGGTTGACTTTGGGGAATGTTTTTTCAAGTTCAATTAATTGGATCCAGTGGTATGAATATACTGGAGTTTTTGGAGGATCATTGTGGATTTTAGTATCTAATGTTTTAATTTATAAATTACTTTTTAAATTAAGATTTAGAATTGATTTAAAATTGATTTTTGGAATATTATTAATTACATTACCAATATTAATTTCACATTCTATAATTTTTTTTGGAAATTTTGATTACTTAAATTTAGATAAAAAAAAAAATAAGATTAATATATCCGTTGTTCAACCTAATCTTGATCCATACAATGCAAAGTTCTTACTCCCATTATCAAGTCAAATTAAAATTGTTGATTCTTTAATTTCCTTAAATAATTTTAATTCAAATATGATTTTACTTCCAGAAAATTTTCTTCATAAAAATTTTTTAGAATCCAGCATAAATGATTATTTAATTACAAAAAAATTTTATTCTTTATTAAAAAATGATTCAAGTAAATATATTGTCACAGGTGCTACTACAAGCATAATAAATAAAAAATTTAATCTAAAAAATAATAACCAAAAATTAATTAATGAAAGATATAATCTTTTTAATAGTTCAATGTTGATTAATACGAATTTAAATCCTAAGATATATCATAAATCAAAGTTGGTTCCTGGAGCTGAGACTATACCTTATCCAAATTTATTTGGATATTTTCTTCAAAAATTTCCAATTTATGTGGGAGGGTTAGTGGGTAACTATGGTAAAAATGATTCTATATTTAATTTTTCTTCTAAGTTTGGAAAATTTTCTACTATGATTTGTTATGAGTCTATTTATGGCGAATTCGTATCTAAATTTATTAAGAAGGGAGCTAATTGGATATTTATTATAACAAATGATGGTTGGTGGGGTAATTCATTTGGACATATTCAACACAATTATTATGCTAGACTTAGAGCAATTGAAAACAGAAAATTCGTTGGAAGGTCGGCTAATACAGGGATAAGTTGTATAATTAATCCTTTTGGTAAAGAAATTAATTCACTTAAATATGATACTTTAGGTATTATAAATGGTACAATTTATTCAAATAATAAAATTACTTTTTATGCCAAAAATGGTGATTTCATTGCTAAATTTTCTTTTATATTAGTATTAATTTATATTTTTAGAATTTTACTCGTTATTACAAATAATTTTTTTAAATGAAATATTTCACATTGTTTTTTTTAATACTTATTACATCTTGTAAGAAAGAAACTGGTAAAGATTCTAGACAAGTAAATTTAAATATCAAATTTAATACATCTGTAAATAATTATGATTTAATTCTTGATAAACCAATTCTAGATTACCCCCAATATTTAGATTTTCAGGAAAGACCATTTAAAATTGAACTTTTAAAATTTTATATTTCTAATCTTTCATTTAAAAAAGAAAATGGTGATTGTGTATATATTGATGATGTTTTTTTGATTGATTACTCAAATAATACGACACTATTAGTTAGTTTTGATATACCATCAGCTGTTTATTCAAATTTTTCATTTGGAGTTGGTTTAGATTCTTTATTGAATTCATCTGATCCATCCTCTTTTTCATATGATAACCCTTTAAGTATATCACAAAATACTTACTGGAATTGGGCTAATAAATACAAGTTTTTTATGGTTGAAGGAAGAGTTTTAAATTCAATATCAGATAGTTTAACTCCAGATATTTTCTCATATCACACTGGTTTTGATACTTTATATAGAAATATAATTTTCGATTTAAATAGTATGCAAATATCAAATTCAAATGACACATTAAATCTTGTATTAGACTTATCAAAAGTTTTTAATGGTGAATATGGAAATATAGACTTTATTAATCAAAGTTTCTCTCATTCTGAATCTGAATTCGATATTGTAGAGATTATTTCAAATAACCTTATGAATGCATTTACAATAACTAACAAATAATTATTATGATCAAATACTTAAATATATTTTATTTTATTCCTATTTTACTTATATCACAAAATGACACTATTACAATTAATTCCCACCAAAATACTCAATTAACATGGTATGGAGACTATGATAACTATGTTCAATTTCCAAATCAAAATAATTTTGAAAAAATTTTAATGGACTTTAATTTAGGATGTGCTGATGGAGGATGTTCTCACTGGGACTACACTGTGAATGTTTATTTAATGAAGTCAAATGGGTTACTTGATTCATCAATTATTTCTATAGATACAATTAGCTATAATCCTTTTTTATTTGATTCTCTCTGGCAGTACCAATTTCAGTCTAATATTGATCCAAATTTAATTACTGACTCAATACTAATAATAGATACTCTTCAAAATGAATTATTAGTCTTAGATACAACATGGAATTATTATGATCAATTTGAAAAGTACGAAATAGGGAGACTCATAACTCCATATGGAAATTATATGGATTGGGATTTATCTTCAGATGTGAATGATTTATATGACGGTGATTGGACTCATAAATATGAGTTTGATATTACTGATTTTGCTCCTTTACTTTCTGATTCATCTATGATCAGAGTTCATTATGATGGATGGACCAGTGGTTTTAGTGCATCAATTGATTTTCATTTTATAAATGGAATTCCTCCTAGAAATATCATTAGCGTCGAAAACATATATCCTCCTGGGAGTTATTCATATGAAAGTTTATCTGATAACATTAATTTTCCTCCTTATCAAAAGTTTTTCTCGAATGATATCAAAGGTTCAGCAATAATTAATTATGTTTCAGGACATGGTCATGAGGGTCCTCAAAGTTGTTGTGAATGGATTCCCAAAATTCATAATATAAATATAAATGGATTTGAAGTAAATACATGGACTGCTTGGAATGACTGTGGATTTATTCCTGTTTACCCCCAAGGTGGGACTTGGCCATTTGATAGAGCTGGATGGTGCCCTGGGGAAGCTGTTACTAAAAACTATATTGATATTTCTGATAATTTGATTTATGATGATTTTAATATTATAGACTATGGTATTCAAGAATATTTAAATAATGGAGAATCAAATGGAACATATATATTATCTAATATTTTAGTTACGTATGATGAATTTAATTTTGGAGTTGACCTAGAGCTATATGATATTATAAAGCCAAGTTTAAAAGATGAATGGAGTAGGTTAAATCCAACATGTTTAAACCCATTGATCAAGATTAGAAATAGAGGCGGTCAAATCATAACCAATGCTAAAATTAGATATGGTATAATAGGAAATGAATTAGATTTATATACTTGGAATGGAATAATAAGTCCACTTGAAATTATTTCAATTGAGTTACCAACTCCAAATTGGAATAATATTACGAATAACTCAAAATTTATTGCTACGGTAGTTTTAGATGATGATGAATATCAAATTAATAATTCATTAACTTCTGATCTAGAAATACCAGAAATTTTTCCTCAAAACTTCATGTTTGAATATCGATCTCAAAATGATTTTCAGGGAATTGATAGAGCAAATCAAAATTCATATTTAATATTTGATGATCAGGGTAATATAGTGTTTGAGAGAAATTCTGGTAATTTTGAACCTGGAACTTGGTATAGAGATACAGTTAATTTACCAATTGGCTGTTTTAATTTAGTTTTCTATGATTCTGCTGAAGACGGAATTAATGAACATTG
>CACDER010000053.1 GCA_902551855.1 uncultured Cryomorphaceae bacterium
TTTAAATAATTCTGAGGATATAACTTTAGAGGAAGTTAATCTTGGTAGAAAGTTATTTTATGATCCAATCTTAAGTGATGCAGATAAAATTTCTTGTGCTTCATGTCATATTCAATCTTTAGCATTTTCTGAACCTCAAGCCTTGAGTATAGGCATAAACGGTGATTTGACTAATCGTAATTCAATGAATTTATTTAATTTAAATTGGCAAAACAATTTTTTTTGGGATGGAAGAGTATCATCTCTTGAAGATCAAGCTCTAGAAACAGTATCAAGTCATATTGAAATGAATGGATCATGGGAGATTATCTCTTATAAATTAAATTCACACTCAGAATATCCAAATTTATTTAAGTCTGCATTCAATATTGATGATATAGATTCAAATTATGTAGTTAAAGCTATTAGCCAATTTGAAAAAACTCTAATTTCAGGTAATTCAAAATTTGACAAATTTTACAGGGGTGAACTTCTTTTTTCTGATATTGAGTTGAGAGGATGGGATTTATTTAACTTAGATGGACCTTATGATGGAGCTGACTGTTTTCATTGCCACCAAGCTCCATTATTTACAGATAATATTTTTCATAATAATGGATTAGATAGTGATGAAAACTTTAATGATATGGGTTTATATTTAGTTACACAAAATTCAAGTGATAAAGCTAAATTTAAAACTCCTTCATTAAGAAATATTGAATTAACTCCTCCGTATATGCATGACGGTAGATTTCAAACATTGGATGAAGTTATTGAACATTATAACTTTGGTGGTCATAATTCTTCAACTATAGATCCACTTATGAAGAATGTTGGGGAAGGATTGCTCTTAAATCAAAGTGATAAGGATGCTCTAAAAGCTTTTTTACTAACTTTAACTGACGAAAATTTTATTAATAATTTAAATCATTCAGATCCAAATTAAAATTAACCTCCAAAATCGTCAAATGCAACATTTTCTTCAGGTACACCCCAGTCATCACACATTTTTAATACAGCTTGATTCATAAGTGGTGGTCCACAAAAATAAAATTCAATATCTTCAGGGGACTCATGCCCCTTTAAATGGTGT
Organism: uncultured Cryomorphaceae bacterium; assembly: GCA_902551855.1. Classification (GTDB taxonomy): domain Bacteria; phylum Bacteroidota; class Bacteroidia; order Flavobacteriales; family UBA7430. Next base: position 1,073 of record CACDER010000053.1, read on the forward strand.
TCTATTACTGAGTTATGAACAAACCCAAGAAAACCATCACCTTTGTCATCAGTATTCTTTTTTTCATTCCAATTGTCTTCAGGTAATGGATCTGATAAAACTAAGTGAAATTTAAAATTAGGGAATTTTTTTTCAATATCTCTAAAATCTTTTTCATAGAATAATTCTTTTTTAGATCTTCCCCCATAATAAAATGTTACTTTTCTTTTTGTTTTTAAAGTATGAAAAAGATGAAATAAGTGAGATCTCATCGGAGCCATACCAGCACCTCCTCCAATATAAACCATTTCTGCATCTGTATTTTTGATAAAAAATTCCCCGTATGGACCTGAAATAGTTACCTTATCCCCAGGTTTTCTGGTGAAAATATAAGAGGAACAAATTCCGGGATTTACATCCATCCAATTATTTGAAGATCTATCCCAAGGTGGAGTTGCAATTCTAATTGTTAACATCACAATATTACCCTCTGCAGGATGATTTGCCATTGAATATGCTCTAAAAATTGGATCATCATTTTTCATTTTTAGATTCCATAGTTTAAATTTATCCCATTCACTCTTAAATTTATTAGGTCCAGCAGGGTCACTGGGATCTGGGCTGATATCAATATCATTAAAATTTACTTTAGTTTGTGGGACATCAATTTGAATATATCCACCTGCTTCAAAATTTAAATTTTCACCTTCAGGTAGTTTAACTACAAGAGCTTTTATAAATGTAGCTACATTATAATTTGATATAACCTCACATTCCCATTTTTTTATGCCAAAAACTTCTTCTGGAATAGAAATATTCATATCATTTTTAATTTTAACTTGGCAACCAAGTCTCCAATTATCATTGATTTCTTTTCTTGAAAAATAGGGTTTTTCAGTTGGAAGAATTTCACCACCACCTTCATTAACTTGACATTTACACATAGCACATGTTCCTCCACCTCCGCAAGCAGAAGGTAGAAATATTTTGTTATTACTTAAAGTTGAAAGAATTGTACTACCTGCGTCAACTTGAATTTCTTTTTCACCATTAATCTTCAATTTGACCAATCCTCCCGGTGAAAGTTGCGATTTTGCTAATAAAAGCATACTAACTAGTGATAATACAACTGAAAGGAAAACTAGAATAGTTGTTAATAAAGTAAGTCCCATATTTTTAAATTTATAATTGGATTCCCATAAAACTCATAAATGCTATTCCCATAAGCCCTGTAATTATGAAGGTTATACCTAATCCTCTTAATGGTGCAGGCACATGAGAATATCTTATTTTTTCTCTTATTGCAGCAATTGCAACTATAGCTAAAAACCAACCTACTCCAGATCCCAACGCAAATGCTGTTGCTTCAGCCATTGACGAATATTGTCTTTCTTGCATAAATAAAGCACCCCCAAGAATTGAACAGTTAACTGCAATTAGTGGCAGAAAAATACCTAATGCACCATATAAAGATGGAGATAATTTTTCTACAATCATTTCTACTAGTTGAACCATGGAAGCGATAACAGCTATAAACATAATAAAACTCAAAAATGAAAGGTCAGTATTGGCCAAATCATCTGAGATCCAAGTTAATGCTCCTTCTTTCAATATATGATTTTCTAGTAAGTAATTTATGGGAACTGTTATGCCTAAAACAAAAATAACAGCTGCTCCCAAACCAACAGCTGTATCAACAGTTTTTGAAACAGCCAGATATGAACACATTCCTAGAAAATATGCAAAGATCATATTATCAATGAAGACTGATTTTATAAAAATATTTACTAAATCCATAATTAATTTTCTTCTATTAATTTTTTATTTCTACTTCTTTGAACCCAAATAATTAGTGCAACTGTTATAAGGGCCATTGGAGGGAGAATCATAATATTATTATTCATGTAACCTAATTCATAAAATTTTTCAGGAAAAACTTGAAAACCCCATATTTTTCCTGATCCAAATAATTCTCTTACAAATGCAACTAAAATAAGTATCCAAGCATATCCCATTGCATTTCCTATAGCATCGAGTATTGATGGCCAAATTTTATTACCAAGAGCAAATGCTTCTAATCTCCCCATAATAATGCAGTTAGTAATAATTAATCCAACAAAAACAGAAAGTTTTTCTGAAACATCTGGTAAGAAGGCTTTAAGAATTTCATTAACTAATATAACAAGTGCTGCTACAACTACTAATTCAACAATTATTCTTATTCTAGAGGGAATTAAGTTTCTTAAAGCTGATATAATTATATTGCCAAAAAACATTACTGCTAGAACTGATAAAGACATAACAAAAGCTTGTTCAACTTGAACGGTAATAGCCAGAGCTGAACATATTCCTAAAACTTGGATAGATATAGGATTAACATCATCTAAGGGATCAGTTAGAAGTTTTCTATTTTTTTTTGAAAATAAAGATTCTTTTTTGGATTCCATATAATAATTAGTTATTAATATTTTTAAAATAATTAACATAGACTTCTAATGTTCTTGAAGTCATTTCTTCTACGCCTTTTGAGGTAATGGTTCCACCAGTAATCCCATCTACTTTAGAATTAATTCCGTATCCACTTCCGTCTTTAACAACTGTAATTGGTTTAAATTTACCAAATTCGTCAGTAATTTTTTCACCAATATATTGATCAGAATAGAATGACTCCTTTATTTCAGCACCGAGTCCTGGAGTTTCAGTTTTATGGTCAAAATTAGCACCATATATAGTTTTTAAATCAGACTCTAATGAAATA
>CACDER010000054.1 GCA_902551855.1 uncultured Cryomorphaceae bacterium
AAAAATTATTTAAGATTAGACGAAGATCTATATCAGTTTCAATATCAATTATGTTTTTGTTGTCTGTAACATTTGGTTTATTGTTACTTTCAGTTCCTCCTATATATAATGAAATTCAATTAGGTTCAATATTAATTAAAAAGCATATTCAGTCTGTAACTATCATTCCTGAATCATTCCAAGTTAAAATTTTAAGTATTTTTAATAATTTCAATTTTAAAAATATTGATATCGATACACTTAACAGTATTTATTCTCAAATATCTCCAATTTTAATAAATTTTTTTTCTGGCTCAATAAGTTTTTTTTTCGGAGTATTTGGTATATTTTTAATTTTCCTCTATACTATATTAGTTTTAATGAGCTCCCCTACTATTGAAAAAATTACAAATAACTATGTATCTGATAAATATAAACCAATTTTCAAAGAAACATTGTATGATTTAAATCTTGGTATGAAATCATATTTTAGAGGACAAGCTCTTGTCGCTTTTATTGTAGGAATAATGTTTAGTATTGGTTTTAAAATTATCGATTTACCTCTGGCGATTGTATTTGGTTTATTTATTGGTATATTGAATTTGATTCCGTACTTACAGTTGATTGCTATATTTCCTGCATTATTTTTGTCAATAATAAGCTCATTAGAAAATAACGAAAATATATTTATCAGTATTTCAATTACTTTATTAATTTTCATAATTATTCAAATTATTCAAGAGATAATATTGATTCCAAAAATAATGAATAAAGTCACTGGATTAAATCCTGCAATAATTATTTTATCATTGTCTATATGGGGAAAACTTCTGGGAATTACAGGTTTAATAATTGCTTTACCACTAACTACTCTATTTATTTCTTACTATAAAAGATTTATTAACAATTAAATAAAATTTTATTTGCTAATTCTCTTGAATTAAATATAATATCTTTTAACGCAACACCTGATAAATAATTTCCTCCAATATGAAAGTTTTTTATATTCAATTTTTCAAGTTTGTTAATTTTTTTGTAATGATTGAGATCATATTGAGGTATTGCATTTCTTATTATTCTTAGGGAATCTTCTTTAACAATTACTTCAGTTTTAAAAACTTTTTTTAAAAATTGTAAAGAAATTTTTCTTATGTCTATTTTACTTAAAAAATCATATGAATACCTTTCTCCACCTAACATTATGGTATAAGATTCAAAAAATTTTGAAGAGTGTTCAATAAAGGTATTAGAATTTGCAATAACTCCTAAAACTATTGATTTCTCTGATGATGGAACTAGAAAACCAAATCCATCAAAATTAAAAGTATTTTTTGGTATTATTATATTATAAACCGCAATAGAAGAATAATTAAATTGTTGTAAAATTTTAGACAATTTTAAATCAACAATTTTACTTAAACTATATGAAGGTATAGTGGAAACAACATGATCATAAAAAAAATCTTTATTATTAACGTTAATTTTTATTTTTTTATCAATTTTAATATCAGAAACTTCAGACATATAACTAATATTATCGACAAGTTTGTCAGATAAGCCATTGCACAAATCTTGCATTCCATTTTTAAAACTAAATAATGCTTTAGATGTAATTTTCTTAGAAAATTGTGATTTGGTATTACTTCTATTAGCAAATAATTGAGATAATATTATTGATCCAAATTTTTTTTCTCTTTTTTTCAACTCAGGAAAAGCTGCCTTAACACTCATTGTTTTAATATTACCAGCCCAAATTCCACTTATCAAACTGTCAATAAATAGATTTGTAGATTTTTGACCAATATGTCTCTCAAAAAATGAATAGATTGATTCATCTGAATTAACAGATTTAGATAGTAAGTCCTTAAATATTGAACTAATTATAAGTTTTAAGTAAGGGGATTTAATAATTGATTGAATTGAAAATGGAACTAAGTTTAATTTACCATTATGGTATAAGTATCTTTTTCTAGATGATTCAGAAGAAAAAACTAAATCATTAAATATTCCAATCTCTTTAACAATTTGAAGTGTAATTTCACCTTTACCAGAAGGTCTAATTCCTCTAGCTCCCCACTCAATGACACAATCATTTATTCTTTCAGATGATAAAACTCCACCAGGGATACTAGTTGACTCAAAAATATCAAGGTCAATATTTTTATTTTTTTTAAGATAATATCCTACTGACAATCCTGAAATACCTGCCCCTATAATTGCTATTTTTCTTTTTTTTATCATAGACTTATAATTCCTTTGATTTTTGATATTTTTTGATATTTAGATATGACTTCTTGAGAGTTTTTAACTCTTAAATTAATTGAAATTGAGATATAAGATCCATTTGAGGAATTTTTAACTTGGTACTTTACATCGTTATCAAAAAAAGATAAGATTTTTGATATTTTTTGATTATCAGGTTTTAAGATGAATTTAAAAAGATAGTCAATTGGATAAATTTTATGATCCAAAATATTTTTTAAATTTTTTAAGTTATTTTTCATTGTGCAAAAATACAAACGATAATTTAAAATTTATTATTTTTATTAAATTAGTTAAATGAAAAAAAGAATCGTAATAACTGGTGGTCCTGGAACTGGAAAAACATTAATTATAAATTCACTTAAAAAAAAAGGATTTTATTGCTTTGATGAAGTTTCAAGAGAAATAATACTTCAACAAAATATTAAAAAAGGTGATGCTACACCTTGGAATAATATTTTAGAATTTTCCAAGATGTTATTATTTAAAAGAAAAGAACAATTTAAAAATATTACAGAAAATTTGTCATTTTATGATAGGGGGATACCTGATATTATTGCTTATTTAAATTATAAAAAAATTAATAATTTGAATTTTGAAATTAATAACTTAACTAAAAAATTAAGGTATGATAAAGTTTTTTTTACACCTTTTTGGGAAGATATCTATATTAAAGACAATGAAAGAATTGAAGATTTAAAAGAAGCCAAAAATATTGGAGAAAGTATTCATAATACATATAAAAATTTAAATTATCACCCAATAATCGTTCCTAAATCAAGTGTTAATGAGAGAACTAATTTCATAATAAATAACTTATAAAATGAAAATAATATTTTTTGGAACTACCATTTTTTCAGTTGAATCCTTAAAAAAATTAATTGAAAATAAATATGAAGTTTTATCAGTAGTCTGCCCAGTTGATAAAGTATATAATAGAGGATTAAAAACAAAATTTTGTGAAGTTAAACAATATGCAATTGAAAAAAAATTAAATATAATTCAGCCTAATGATTTAAACTCTGTAGAATTAGTTAAAATATTAAAAAAAAAAAATGCGGATCTATATATAGTTGTAGCGTTCAAAAAAATTCCAAAGGAAATTTGGTCAATCCCTAAATATGGGACTTTCAACATTCATGCTTCAATTCTTCCAGATTACAGAGGAGCAGCTCCAATAAATTGGTCAATAATTAATGGTGAGAATAAAACAGGTGTTACTTCTTTTTTTATTAATGATAAAATTGATTCAGGTGATATAATAATGTCAGAATCATGCAAAATAAATACAAATGATAACTTTCAAACACTTCACGATAAATTAATGAAAATTGGTGCAAAATTAACAATAGAGACATGCAAAAGTTTAAAAAAAGGTAACCTGAAACTTATTAGTCAAAATTTAAGTAAAAATTTTAAGCTTGCTCCAAAATTGAATAAAAAAAATTGTCAATTAAATTTCAACAAGCCGATAAGAGAAATTTATAACTTTATTAGAGGATTATCCCCATATCCATGTGCATGGTTTAGAATTAATATTAAAAATA
>CACDER010000055.1 GCA_902551855.1 uncultured Cryomorphaceae bacterium
TCATTTGAGTTAAGTATTGCAACAGAATTTTTTTCAAGATGTTTACTAAGCTCAATTCTATTTTGGATAAACAATTTTTTATCTATCTTATCGTATCTCATTTTATCAAATATTAACAAATATAGTTTTATTAAATTACAATTATTTAAATAAATTATTTAAAATAATCATAAAATAATGAATTAAGTTGTTTTAAAAATCTTTCTGTGGTAAATTTGCATTATAAAAAAAGTTATATGAGTAAAAATACTATTATTTTCAGTTCATCTTTGGGGAAAAAATTTGTTATGTCTTTAACTGGACTATTTTTGTGTAGCTTTTTGATAGTTCATTTAGGAGGAAATATTGCACTCTTTACAAGTAAAGATACATTTAATGAATACACCAAGTTCATGACTTCAAATCCGCTAATTAGATTTATGGAAATAATTTTAGTTTTAGGTTTTTTGACTCATATAGTAGATGCAATCTTATTGTATATAAGGAATAAAAATGCTTCAAACACAAAATATATTTTTGATAAGAAAAAAAGCTCAATAAGTTCGAGGTCTATGGCTTTAACTGGAAGTTTTATTTTATTTTTTTTAATAGTCCATCTAAGATCTTTCTGGTACGAATATAAATTTGGAGAAGTAATTTATTCTGAGGATAGTAATGGAAATCAAATTAAAGATATGTATCACATTGTTACTTCTTCTTTCGAAAGTCCAATGTATAGTCTTTTTTATGTTTCTGCAGTAATTTTATTAGGTATTCATTTAAATCATGGATTTCAATCTGCCTTTTTATCACTTGGATTAAGACATAAAAAATACACTCCTTTTATAAGTTTAATTGGTAAGTTATTTTCCTTCTCAATCACGTTAGGGTTTATTTCTTTTCCTATTTATTTTTGTTTAAAAAATTTTAATTTATGGTAGATGTAATTAAAAGTAACATACCAGAAGGTGAGTTATCAAAAAAGTGGACAAACTATAAATCTTCTGCAAACCTTGTTAATCCCTCTAATAGAAGAAATTTGGATATTATTGTTGTTGGAAGTGGATTAGCAGGGGCATCTGCAGCAGCTTCTTTAGGAGAAATGGGATATAATGTTAAATGTTTTTGCTTTCAGGATTCTCCTAGAAGAGCTCATTCAATTGCAGCTCAAGGTGGTATAAATGCTGCTAAAAACTACCAAAATGATGGTGATAGCGTCGGTAGATTATTTTATGACACAATCAAAGGAGGAGATTACAGATCTAGAGAAGCAAATGTCTACAGATTAGCTGAAGTTTCAGTGAATATTATTGATCAATGTGTTGCTCAAGGAGTCCCTTTCGCAAGAGAGTATGGTGGATTACTCGACAATAGATCATTTGGTGGAGTTCAAGTACAAAGAACTTTTTATGCAAAAGGTCAAACTGGACAACAACTTTTATTAGGAGCATATCAAGCTTTAAGTAGACAAATCAGTAAGGGATCTGTTAAAATGTATAATAGACATGAAATGATGGATATTGTGATTTTAGATGGTAAAGCAAGAGGAATAGTAGCAAGAAACTTACTAACTGGAGAAATTTCAAGACATTCTTCTCATGCAGTTATACTTGCAAGTGGGGGATATGGTAATGTATTTTACTTATCTACAAATGCCATGGGCTCAAACTGTTCTGCTACATGGAAAGCTCACAAAAGAGGTGCTCTTTTTGGTAATCCTTGTTTTGTTCAAATTCACCCAACGTGTATCCCAGTATCTGGAGAATACCAATCAAAATTAACTTTAATGTCAGAATCTTTAAGGAATGATGGAAGAATTTGGGTCCCAAAAAAGCTTGAAGATGCAAAAAGAATATCTTTAGGAGAAATTTCACCTTCAGATATAATTGAAGAAAATAGAGATTATTATTTAGAAAGAAGATACCCATCATTTGGTAATTTAACTCCTAGAGATGTAGCTTCAAGAGCAGCTAAAGAGAGGTGTGACGCAGGGTTTGGAGTAAACTTATCAGGTCAAGCTGTATTTTTAGATTTTAAAGATTCTATAAAAAGGTACGGTAAAGAAGTTATTGAATCAAGATATGGGAATTTATTTCAAATGTACGAAAAGATAACAGCTGATAATCCATACAAAATTCCCATGAAAATTTACCCGGCTATTCATTACACTATGGGTGGTCTTTGGGTTGATTATGATCTTCAAACTAATATTTCTGGACTTTTTGCAGCAGGAGAAGCAAATTTCTCTGATCATGGTGCAAATAGATTAGGAGCTTCAGCTTTAATGCAAGGGTTAGCAGATGGATATTTTGTATTGCCATATACAGTTTCAAATTATTTAGCAAATGATATTCAGACAGGTAAAATTTCAGTTGAAAGTAAAGAGTTTAGCGAAACTGAAATTAAAGTTAAAGATAGAATTAATTATTTTTTAAAAAACAATGGATCTAAAAGTGTTGACTACTTTCATAGAAAATTAGGAAAAATTATTTGGGAAAATTGTGGTATGTCAAGAAATAAAGAAGACTTAAATTCAGCAATTGAACAATTAAAAACTATAAAAGATGATTTTTGGAGAAATGTGAAGGTGACAGGAAGAAATAACCATTTAAATCAAGAACTAGAGAAGGCTGGCAGAGTAGCTGATTTTATTGAGTTAGGAAGTTTGATGTGTCATGATGCTCTGAATAGGAATGAGTCTTGTGGAGGTCATTTTAGAGAAGAATATCAAACTGAGGACGGAGAAGCTTTAAGGAACGATGAAACATTTTCATATGTTTCTGCTTGGAAGTATAATGATGAAAATTTATCGCCCAAATTATTTAAAGAAAATTTAATATTTAAGAATATTGAATTAAAACAAAGAAGTTATAAATAACAAAAAATGAATTTAAAATTAAAAGTCTGGAGGCAAGAAAGCTCAAAGCATAAAGGTAAAATTGTTGAGTATAAAGTTCATGATATTTCTCCTGATATGTCATTCTTAGAAATGATGGATCAACTAAACCAATCTTTAATTGAAAAAGGGCAAGATCCTGTTGCTTTTGATCATGATTGCAGAGAAGGAATATGTGGTTCGTGTTCAATGTACATTAATGGTCAGCCCCATGGCCCAGAAAATATGATTACAACTTGTCAACTTCACATGAGATCTTTTAATGATGGTGAAACAGTTTATATTGAACCCTGGAGAGCTTCAACTTTTCCTATAATTAAAGATTTAGTTGTTGATAGATCAGCCTTTGACAAAATTATTCAGGCTGGGGGGTATATTTCAGTAAATACCTCAGGGAATTCCCAAGATGCTAATGCAATCCCAATTCCAAAAGAAAATGCTGATTCTGCTTTTGACGCAGCAACTTGTATTGGTTGTGGTGCTTGTGTTGCTACATGCAAAAATTCTTCGGCTATGCTTTTCACTGCAGCAAAAATCTCACATCTTTCTAATTTACCTCAAGGACAAGTAGAATCAAGTTCTAGGGTTATAAGTATGGTGAATAAAATGGACGAATTGGGATTTGGAAATTGTACTAATACTGGTGATTGTGCTGTTCAATGCCCTAAAGGAATTTCTCTAGACAATATTGCAAAAATGAACAGAGAATATCTAAAAGCATCTTTAAAATCTGAAAAATAATCAAATTATCCAATCAATTTCATTATCCCAATTCTTTTTCAATTCGATTATATTTTTGTAGAAAAAAACTTTTTCCGGTAAAGTATTTTTATCAA
>CACDER010000056.1 GCA_902551855.1 uncultured Cryomorphaceae bacterium
GCATAAACATCCAAACATCCCACAGCAAAATCATCTTCAGAACATGCATCATCTTGACCAAGAGTAAGAATGTCTGAATCTCCATGATTACCAGAAGCAACTGTATAGCTATTGTTGAGGGTTGTACAGATAGCTTATACCTTGAGTATAATCCTGCAGCAAATGTTGATAATGATTCATGTTTAACTTTATATTGTGGAGATGGACTTACTGCTGTTAGCGTTGAAGTTACAAGTGATGGTGGTGGTACCTCAGGGTTCCCGGATTGGTGTAGTGAAAGATCTTGGAATTTGGTTCTTGATGACAGTACGTATTTTTCTGGTTCAGGCTGTAATTCATATGAATTCTGTATGCTTGATGGTTGTTGGGTATATGAAATGTATGATTCCTATGGGGATGGTTGGAATAATAACGGTTTAGCTACAATCTCTAGTGGAGGTTTAACTTTACTCACAGCAACCCTAGTATCTGTTGGTTATAATCAAACTGCAGAGGGGGAAAGCGGAAGTGAAGGACTTTCAATAAACGCTGATTGTGGTGTGCTTGGTTGTATCGATGAAACAGCTGAAAATTATGAACCTGATGCGAACATTGATGATGGAAGTTGTCAATATGCTGGATGTACTGACTTCAGTGCTGATAATTACAATCCTGATGCTTCAATTGATGATGCTTCATGTACATATTCATGTTCTGGAGAGTTTGAATCTCAAATAGATATTTTGATAACTACTGATGCTTATGAAGATGAAACGTCTTTTCAACTTTCAAATTATGATGATGGAAATGAACTTAGTCCAGAAAATCCAGGTACTCTTGAAGCAAATACTACTAACACCTTCACATATTGTGTTGATAATGGAACAAATCTTTTATTTGAATTATTTGATGAATTTGGTGATGGTATTGTAGGTGGTGGATATCAAATATATGTATGTGAATCAGACCTTATTCATTCTGATTTTGGATTTCTTGGTGAAGGAGAATTAAATCAAGAATTATCTACTGCTCATGAGTTCTATGCAGCATGTGGTGATATAGCAGGGTGTATTGATCCTGATGCTAGCAACTATAATATGAGTGCTACTGCAGATGACGGTTCTTGTGAGTATGACTGTGGTGTTGGTCCAAATTCTGATTTAAGTTTGTCAGCATTACTTACTATGAATACTGGAAGTTATGCTTATGAAATGAGTTGGGAATTTTTAGATTCTGATAGTGTTATTGTTGCTCAATCTCTTTATGGCGCCTATAGTAACAATAATACTTATACTTACGACTTATGTCTAGAACCAAACGCAGAGTATTTAATGTCAATGTCTGATTCATACGGAGATGGATGGAATGGAGGTGCTTATGAATTAACTTTATCAACTTGCGATTCTGTTGTATCCTCTGGAACAATTTCTAGTGGCTATGCTGCGACAGATGTTATCTATGCAAATTGTGATAATTCAACAGATGGTGCAGTTTGTGAACCGTGGAATGTCATCTTAACTGGTGCAAATCATACAATAATGATACCAGATAATGCATCTGTAATGATTGATGATATGGAGGTTACCAATGTTGCTGTTGGAGTTTTCTATATGGATGATTCTGGAATGATGCAATCAGCTGGTTATACTATTGTTGATGGTTCAACAGTTCAAGTTGCTGCTATGGGTGATGACACTACTACGCCTGAAGTAGATGGTTTGTCTGCTGGTGAAGATTTAGTTTGGATGATGTTTGATTGTTCAACTGGAATGGCTATGCCTGCAGTTGCTACATATTCAAATGGCCCAAGTACATATACTACTAATGGTTTAACTTTTGTTGCAACTATTAGTAATGTTCCTGCTGGACCAGATCACCAAATGTTAGATCTTCCAAATGGATGGAGTATGTTCTCCACTTATATGATGCCAGCTGATATGGATTTAGTATCGATATTGGCTCCTATAGTTGATCACGTGATTATTGCCAAAGATAATTCTGGTAATGCGTATCTAACAGAATGGAACTTCAATGGAGTTGGAGATATCCAAGTAGGTCAAGGTTACCAAATTAAACTTAGTCAAGAAATGCCATTAATGGTTGAAGGTGAATATGCATTCCCTGAAGATCATTCTATAGATCTTTCTGCTGGATGGAATATGATTGGTTACCTGAGAATGGAAGCTGCTGACGCTGTTGCTGTATTGTCTTCTCTAAGTGATGCAAATAATCTAATCATTGCAAAAGATTACAATGGTAATGCCTACCTACCAGAATATGGGTTCAATGGTATCGGAGATATGCATCCAGGTCAAGGTTATCAACTTAAAACTGATCATGAAGATGTTTTACAATATCTTTCAAATGACGAGTCATATAGATTATCAAATTTACCTGTAGTTGACAACAGTGTTTCTCATTATGAAAGAGCTTTGTTTACTGATAACAATATGACAATCGTAATTGAAGATGCAGCATGGGATGTTATTCCACAGAAGAATTCTGAGATTGCGGCTTATGATGCGAATGGTAATCTAGTAGGTTCTGCTTTATATACAAGTCCAACAACAGTATTAACTGTTTGGGGTAATGATGCTACTTCATCAGTTAAGGATGGTTTAACAATGTCAGAATCAGTATCATTAAAGATTTGGAACTCTAAAGAAGAGATTGACTTTATAGTTACTAATTGGTCTCAAGGTTCATCGAACTATCAAGTTGATGCAATAAATGTTGTATCATCAATTGAGACAGGGAATTTACAGTCTAATAATAATTCTATAGAAAGAGAATTAGTTAAGATAGTAAATATATTAGGACAGGAAGTTAATATGGAAGATGATTTAAGAGGAGTTGTACTCTTTAATGTGTACAGTGATGGGACAGTAGAGAAAGTTGTGAAATAAAAAGCAACTAATCTAGATATAAATAAAAAGGGATGTTCAGATGATCATCCCTTTTTTTATTTTAAAGATTATCTAAATATATTTGATAAATTCTGATTAGATAACTTTAAATACTTTTCGATTATCTTTATAGATATAATATCTTCACAATCTGAATTTTTAAATTTATTCACGTGCTGATTTGAATTTTTAATTATATCTAAAGCTTCTTTATTTTTTTTAGTGTAGTAAATTATTTTCTCTTCTAAGTCTTCAAAATTATCTTTTATTTCAACATAGTGAATATTTGGTTTAAGTCTTCCTTCCATAAACCAACTTTCATATTTTGGTCTAGGCATAAAGCAAAGCGAATTTGATGATAAAACCCATTTTAAGTTTGTTGCTACATCATTTCCTTCAGGGCAAAAAATAAATTTATATTTAAGTTGTTGTGAGATTGTCAACTTGTTTTTTTGCCACTCTACTGATTCAATGGGAACAT
>CACDER010000057.1 GCA_902551855.1 uncultured Cryomorphaceae bacterium
TTAGAACAAACAATTAAATTTATTAAATCTATTAAAAAAGATGTAGTTATAGCAAAAGATACTCCTGGTTTTATTGTAAACAAGGTAGCTAGACCATTCTACAGTGAAGCGATTAGAATATATGAAGAAGGTCTGGCCTCAATTCACGAAATTGACTTCACAATGAAAAAATTTGGACAATTTAAAATGGGTCCTTTTGAATTAATGGATTTTATTGGAAATGATATAAACTTTACTGTAACTAAATCTATTTATGAAAAATTTTTTCATGAATCTAGGTATAAACCGTCTCTTTGCCAAAAAAGTCTTGTAGAAGCAGGATATCTAGGCAAAAAAACTGGAATTGGATTTTACAAATATGATAAAGAAAATAATATTTATAAATCTAAATCTGAATTTAAATCAAATACTTATTTATACGAAAATATTTTTTTAAGAATAATTTCTATGCTTGTCAATGAAGCTTATGATACATTATATTATAAAATTGCTTCTAAAGAGGATATTGAAACCGCAATGAAGAATGGGGTAAACTATCCTAAAGGACTATTTGAGTGGGAAAAAGAAATTGGTAAGAAAAAAATTTCTACTAAACTTGTGGCTCTTTACAACTTTTATTGTGAGGAAAGATACAGGTTAAGTCCACTACTAAATAAAGATGTTAAATTGTTATGATAGAAAAAACAATTCCAGAAATAATGTTATTAAATGACAACTTTAGTAGGTTACTAGGCATAAAAATAATTAAACAAAATTCTAGTGAAATTGTGTTAAATCTCAAAATCAAAAAAAAATTCATGAATGGATTCAATTTATTACATGGGGGTGTAACTTTTTCGCTGGCAGATACTGCTCTTGCATTTGCATCAAATTTTAATGGAAAAAAATCTGTGACAATAGATTCTAGTATTTCTTATTTTATAAAATGTAATACAGGTGATATTCTTACTGCAAAAACAAGAGAAATTAATTCATCAAAAAAATTTGGTATTTATGAGGTTGAAATTTTAAATCAAGAAAATAAATTAATTGCAAAGTTTAAGGGGACAGTTTATAGATATATAGAAAATATAAAAAGTTAGTAATGAAAGAAGCATACATAGTAGACTCAATAAGGACTCCAATTGGAAAATTTAATGGTAGTTTATCTACAATTAGAATTGATGATTTGGGAGCAATGATATTAAATGAATTAATGCTAAGAAATCCATCTATAATAAAAAGTGAAATTGACGATGTATTGATAGGCTGTGCTAATCAAGCTGGGGAAGATAACAGGAATATTGCAAGGATGTCGTTGCTACTTGCTCAACTTCCCTATTCAATTCCTGGTGAGACAATAAATAGATTATGTGCTTCAGGCATGTCATCAGTTATTCATGGATCTAGAATGATTCAAACTAGTGACGCAAATATAATAATTGCAGGAGGTTTTGAAAATATGACCAGAGGACCTCTAGTTATATCAAAAAGTTCAAGATCATTTGGAAGAGATAATAAATTATATGACTCAAGTTTTGGGTGGAGATTTATAAATAGTAAACTGGAAAAACAATATGGATCAGATAGCATGGGGATAACTGCAGAAAATCTTGCTAAGATCTATAAAATTAGCAGAGAAGATCAGGATATATTCGCATTAAAATCTCAAATAAAAGCAAACAAAGCTAGTGAAAATGGTAGGTTTAGTCAAGAAATATTTCCAATTGAAATTAAAAAAAGAAAATCTAATTCATTTTTATTCAAAAAAGATGAATTCATAAAACCTAAAACTAATATCAAATTATTAAATTCACTAAAACCTGCTTTTAAAGATAACGGAACAGTAACTGCTGGAAATTCTTCAGGAATAAATGATGGCGCAGCAGCATTAATATTAGCTTCAAAATATGCAATAAATAAATTTAATCTTAAACCAATTGCAAAAATAATAAGTTCAAGTGTAATAGGAGTTAAACCTAGTATTATGGGCATTGGACCAGTAAAGGCATCTAATATTGCATTAAAAAAAGCAAATTTATCACTGAATAAAATTGATGTCATTGAAATCAATGAAGCATTTGCAGCTCAAACTCTATCATGTATAAGAGAAATGGGATTAAAAGATGACGATAAGAGGATAAATCCAAATGGCGGAGCAATTGCTATTGGTCATCCACTTGGGGTTTCAGGTACAAGAATTATTCAAACTGCTGCAATTGAATTAAAGAACACTAATAAAAAATATGCACTTTGTACAATGTGTGTTGGAGTTGGACAAGGATTTGCAACAATAATAGAAAATTGTGCTAACTAAATTTTATTTTTTTACACCTTTTTTATCCAAAGCATTTTGAAATAATTTTGCATTTATTTTGTGATCATTATAATTATTTGTAAAATTATGATACCCAGAAAAATCATCTTTAGCACACATATATAAGTAATCATTTTCATCTGGATTCAAAACAGATAATATTGAGCTTATACTAGGAATTGTTATTGGATTTGGAGGTAATCCCTTATATAAATATGTATTAAACTTTGAATCTATTTTCAAATATTTATTTAAAACCCTATTTATCTTATATTGATTTCCGTATTTTTTTTTGATTGAGTAAACTACTGTTGGATCAGATTGCAATTTCATTTTTTTTTCTAATCTATTTAGATATAATCTCGCAATTTTAGGTTTTTCATCATTTTTAGAGGTTTCTTTGTCAACTAATGAAGCAAGAACTGAAACTTCATGGATTGATAGATTAATCTTTTTTGCTTTGTCTTTTCTCTCATCTGTCCAAAAGTTATCATATTCAACTAACATCCTTTCAAATAAACGCTCAGGACTGATTGTCCAAAAAACTTCATAAGTATTTGGGATAAATATTTTTTTAATTGACTCATCATTAAATTTATATTTATTTTTAAAATCTTTACTTAAGAAATAATTTATTATTTCTATTGAGTCAGATGAAATTTGAGGAGAAACTTTTCTAGAAAATTCATATATATCGTTGACATTGTTAAATATTAAATTAACTGGGGTTTGAAGTCCAATTTTGAGAATATTTATTAATTCATTCATATTATGACTTGAATTAATGATATACTTTCCATGAATGGGAGTATTAAAATTTTTAAACTTTGAAAAAGCGGAGAAAAAAAACTTGGTTTTAATTATTTCTTTTTTTTTAAGTAAATAAATTAAATCATCAAAATCAAAATCTTTTTTGATATACAATGTTACTTCACTGCTGGTTAGCTTTGAATAGTTTAAATTGTATATAGTAAATGAAAAAATAAACAAAAAACAAACTGAAAATAATTTGAAAATAGACTTCATATTTGAAATAATTTTAAGTTTT
>CACDER010000058.1 GCA_902551855.1 uncultured Cryomorphaceae bacterium
TATTAAAAGAACTTAGAGCAAAAAATAACTTTTATGAACTGTCAATAAACAAATACAGCAAAATACTTTTAACTGGATATTACAAAGATAAAGCGATATTATTTGATTTAATTAATTTAGATTTAGAATTAGAACTAGATGATAATATTCAATTAGTAAATACTTACCTAACTAATGAAATGAAAGAGTATATGGTAAGTTCTAGTCAAGAAGGTAGACACAGACTAATGCAAGTCATTGGAGGGCAAAAAATTAAACCTCTAGCTCTTCAGACCAGAAAAATTGAAGTTCAAAAAACCGAATCCGTTAGTGAAAAAAGAATTCAAATTTCTGTTTGGGATAATGAACAAATAGACGGAGATAAAATCTCACTCAGTTTGAATGGGAAATGGATAATTAGAAATCATGAGTTGACAAAGGACAAGTATATTATAAATATTGAACTATTAGAAAATCAAATTAATCAACTTGTTTTTGTTGCAGAAAATTTAGGAGAAATCCCTCCAAACACTACTGCATTAAATATAAATTATAAAGGATATAGTAAAACTCATATTATGAGATCTAATATGGAAAAAAGTGGATCAATAAACTTGTATTTAGATAAAAACTGAAAAATGGAAAGAGTTATCGTAGGACTCTCTGGAGGAGTAGATTCAAGTGTAGCTGCATATTTATTAAAAAAAAATGGATATGAAGTTATAGGAATATTTATGAAAAATTGGCATGACTCAAGTGTTACAATATCTGATAATTGCCCTTGGATAGATGATAGAAATGATGCAATGATAGTAGCAGAAAAACTTGGTATCCCATTTCATACCTTAGATTTTAGTAAAGAATATAAAACTAAAATTGTAGATTACATGCATTCAGAATATAAAAGAGGAAGAACTCCAAATCCTGATATTCTATGTAATAAAGAAATAAAATTTGATCTTTTTTTAAAAGCAGCTATGAATTTAAATGCAAAATATATTGCAACTGGTCATTACTGTAAAAAAGATGAAATTAAAATTGATGGTAATTTAGTTTACAGGTTACTAATAGGAAAAGATAAAATTAAAGATCAAAGTTACTTTCTAAGTCAACTTAATCAATTTCAACTTTCAAAAATAAAATTCCCAATAGGAGATTTAAAAAAAAGAGAAGTGAGACAAATAGCTAGAAAAATTAATTTAATTAATGCTGAAAAAAAAGACTCACAAGGACTTTGCTTTATCGGGAAAGTAAAACTTCCAGAATTCTTAAAAAAAAAACTAAATCCAATAAGAGGAAAAGTAATAAAAGTTGACAAATCATCTGAAATTTTCAATAAATTAAAAAATCAAAAAAAACTTAATGAATTAGCTAAAGAGTATAATTATTCAAATTGTAATGGTAAGGTTATAGGTGAACATAATGGAGCTCATTTTTATACTATTGGACAGAGAAAAGGAATAAATATTGGAGGATTTATTAAACCCCTCTACGTTATTTTTACAGATACATTAAAAAATATAATTTACGTTGGAGAAGGCGAGTCTCACCCAGGCCTTTACAGGAAAGGATTAAAAGTTATTAAAAGTGACATCCATTGGATTAGAGAAGATTTAAAAATTAAACTTAATCAAAACCTTAAAGTTGAATCTAGAATTAGACACAGACAAAAACTACAAAAATCTACACTCTACATGAAAGAAAATGAATTAATCGTAATATTTAATAAACCCCAAAAAGCAATAGCTAGAGGGCAATTTATTGCATGGTATATTAACAACGAACTAATAGGATCAGGAAAAATATTTTAATCTTATTTTTCTAATTTTTGGTAATTTTCCTTGATGAACATTGTTAAATTCTCGCCTTTTAAAAGTCCTTGTGATAATTTAGCCAGATCAGTTGCATGTTTAAGCATTTCAGATTTTTTCTTTGATGATTTCTGAGAAATAATTTTTGAAATCAATGGATGATTACCATTAACCACCATATTGTACATCTCAGGCATATTCCCCATTCCAAACATACCACCTCCTCCAGTAGCATTCATCTCTTGCATTCTTCTCATAAATTCAGATCTAGTAATTGAAAAAGGGGAAGAATCAGGACTTAAACTTTCAAATTGAACTGTATATTTATCTTTATTTAGAATTTTTTCTAAAGATTTTTTTAGAGATTTTTCGTCTTTTTCAGATATTACAGAGGGAACAACTTCATCTTTTTTGATTAGTTTATCAATTGAATCTGCATCAACTCTTGCAAATGAAATGTCTTTCTTATCTGACTCTAATTTTTGAATTAAATGGCTGACTATTGGACTATCTAAAACTAGTATATCATAAGATTTATTTTTTGCTTCTTGAATAAAACTATGTTGAGTTTCTCTATCATTTGTGTATAAAATTACTGTTTTACCATCTTTATCTTTTTGATTGACATTTATTTTTTTTAAATAATCATCCCAAATGAAAAACTCATCATTTACATTTTTATATAAAGCATATTTTTGTGATCTTTCAAAAAATTTAGGATCTGTCAACATTCCATATTCAATGATGACTTTCATATCTTCCCATTTATTCTCAAAAGATTTTCTATCCGATTTAAACATATCTGAAAGTTTGTCAGAAACTTTTTTAGAAATGTGTCCGGATATTTTCTTGACATTTGAGTCAGATTGTAAATACGATCTTGATACATTTAAAGGAATGTCAGGGGAATCTATGACACCTTGTAACATGGCTAAAAATTCAGGAACAATTCCTTCAACAGAATCAGTAACAAAAACTTGATTACAGTAAAGTTGTATTTTATTTTTATTTAAATCAATATTTTGCTTTAATCTTGGGAAATATAGAATTCCTGTAAGATTAAAAGGAAAATCTACGTTTAAATGAATATGAAATAATGGATCCTCAAAATTCATCGGATAAAGCTCTCTATGAAAAGACTTATAATCTTCGTCTTTCAATCCAGATGGTTTTTTCGTCCAAGCTGGATTAGTATTATTTATAATATTATCTACAGTTTTTTTAATTTCCTTTTCATTTTTACCTTCACCTTCTTTTTCAGTTAATTCTTTAGTACCAAACTTAATTTTAACTGGTAAAAATTTGCAATATTTATTCAAAAGGTCTGATAATTTCTTATCGTCAAGAAAACTATCAGAATCTTTTGATATGTGAAGAACTACATCTGTACCTCTTTCATTTTTTTCAATATTTTTTAAAATAAAGTTTGGAGATCCATCGCACTTCCAATTGACAGCAGGACTATCTTTATAAGACTTAGAAAAAATTTCAACTTCTTCCGCAACCATAAAAGCAGAGTAA
>CACDER010000059.1 GCA_902551855.1 uncultured Cryomorphaceae bacterium
AGAATAAAAAAATTCATTTATAACTAATGCTTAATAGATATTTTTTTGGTAACTAAATTTCTTGAATCTTCAATATCAATGAAATAGATACCATTAGATAAAAATTCTGTTTTAAATCTAATATTTGTAGTCTCGTAAAAGTTATTTATTAAAACTTTACCATTTATATCATATAATTTAATATTAATTTTAGAATCCCAATTAGGCGATAGTTTTATATCTAAATAATTATTTGAAGGATTAGGAAAAACATTAACAGTATTTTCATTAACTGAATTTTTTATATCAACTTCAAATTCTTCATTAATTAGAGTACCTCCATTTTTTACTTGAGAACACACAGATGAATAATTATCAGCAGATACACAAGCTTTATTTAAGACTTGAAATCTGTCGATAATACTTATATCATCAATTGTCCAACCATAGACATCTACATTTGCACCATTTTCATCATCTGTCATAAATGAGAATCTAATTGTTA
This sequence comes from uncultured Cryomorphaceae bacterium, assembly GCA_902551855.1. GTDB lineage: Bacteria > Bacteroidota > Bacteroidia > Flavobacteriales > UBA7430. The sequence continues at coordinate 485 of CACDER010000059.1, forward strand.
CATTTTCTCCAATAAAAGAGCTTAAATCGACCAAAGTATTTATGAACCCCTGACTATCTCCCCAATAAGAATTTTTACCACCAAGTGGAGGAGGTCCTTGAGAAATACCCCTATAACTTCCTCTGATAATATTTTCTCCTAAATCTTCATAATTAGTTCCATCTAATGAAATTGATATAGTTCCGCCATCAAATCCTGACTCAGTTATATATTCATGCCAAAAACTTAATGTAGGATATTGACCTTGAACTAAAAAAGGAGATAATTCCAGATGAGATTCATAACTTTCAGTTGAATTTTCGGCAAAAAAAGCATCTGAACCACTATATGAATTATCATTTTCTAATTCCCAAAATAATTCTGTTTCAGATTCAATATTCCAATTAAAATCACCATCCTCTAAATCATCAAAAAATAAAACTTCACTATGTAATAAAGGATCTGTTAAAACAGAAAAATTACAAGTTTTTGACTCACCTGCTGATAATTCTCCAATATTAAATGTCAAAATATTATTATTTTCAATTACATCACAATTAGATGAATTTTGAAAACTAACTGAAGTATCAAGTGTATCCTTTATTATAACATTATTGAGAATATCATCAGTATGATTATCTATTTTAATTTCATAGTCTATAGTTTCTCCAGCTTTTGCGAATAAATTTCCATTCTTTTGTATTTTTAAAGATTTTAGACATGAGGGTAAGATATCAAAAGCCTCTCTTCCATCAGACCTACTACTAGAAGATCCAGATTCTGCTGAATATCCTAAGCCTCTTCTTGCGAATGTTTGCCAAATGAGACAAGAATTTTTACCTTCATATAAAATTTCATCCGCTAATAATATTGCATCTCTCATATCTGTAAATGTCGGTTCACAAGGTTGAAGTTTTAAACCATCAATAACTAATTGCATTACCATATTATTTCCTCCTTCACCTTCATAAATATCATCACTAAATCCATAAAGATCAACAAAGTTCCAATATAAATCCCACAGCATAGATGTCCAAACAGATCCCAAACCATGTGGAATATAAGTGGTAATAATATAATCATAAGTAACAGGATTTATAGTCATATCTCTACTATATCTAAAAGGTCTAAATCCTCTACCATCATTTGATTGAGCACTTACGTAAGTTCCAATTCCTCTTGGTTCTTCGGGATAATTATTACTATTGGTTGTCATAACTAAAGAGAAAAAGTCACTCCAACCCTCTCCTGCTTGTTCATCATTATCTAAACAGTTTATTCCAGCTAATCTTCCTGAAATTCCATGACCATACTCATGTACTATAATTCCATTATCAAAATCTGTATCAAGATAATCAGGTCCAGGTGGAGTATTATTGACAAATGTTGCTTCTATTATTTCTCCACTAAATAAATTGTCTCTTAATAACTCTCCATCAATTTTATCAATAAAAAAAGAGGGAATAGAAACATTAGCCCCATCTTCACCAGCACCCATTGTAACAATACCATTTACGTTATTATAAATTATAACCGCAATTGCTCCAGCATTTTGAGCATTTAATGACTTTAATCCAAACTCACAGGTTCCTCTACTAACTAATGCTATTTTACCAAATAAATCATTTGTTAAATCCTCACACCCAAGATGACCATTTATGGTTCCATCATCAACATGTTCGATATTTCCAGTAATTGGTTCAGAAGTAACTTCTCCACCCCAACCATTTGCAGGATTAACTTCATAATTACCGGCTAAAAAATCAGGAAAATTTACAGTAAATAAATCGTATGGATTATCAGATTTTTCATAAATATACATTTGCATTCTGGGATTTTGACCATCAGGGGGTGTCATAAAATTAGCATTATTAAGAGCAAAATTTGTACCTAAACTTGAATCCTGAGATTCAGCCAGTACATAATCATTTGAATAACCTCCTTGACCATAATTATTATATTGAAAATTTCCAGCTTGTGGATCAAAACCATAATTGTACCATACATCATGCATTAAATTATTAATATAAAATAAATTAACCGTTGATGCATCTCTATACTGATCAGGTTCATCCATTTCGTTAAATGGAAAATCAAATAATAAAGAATCGCCACCGTCAGGTTCATAGCCTTGAGAATAATTTAAATCAAATAAATCAGGATAAGCATGAACATTATTGCCTCTTGTTATTGTATATTCATTTCCTACTGATCCATTAGTATCATGCCATCCAAAGGGTGATGAAATTTCATAACTTGGGTTAACTACAATTGATCTTTCACCATGAGAGGGACTTTCGATTGGAAACGCTAAAACATTATATGAGGGTAAATTATTTTGAATTTTTTCCTGATTATATAAAAATCTAGAAATTTCTTCACTCTTATAATCTTTATCAAAAAATTTATTAAACTCATCTTTTTTAACCCAATTATATTTTTTTAAGATATTACCATTAGTGCAATCAATGAAAAAGTCCCAGTAGTCATTTGCATCTTTAGTATAGATAGATAAATTCCAAACTTTAATTAATTTATCTTTTTCAAGATAATATAATTGTTTAACCGGAATATCATTTAAAGAATAATCAGTTTTAAAGATGACATTATTTTCATCATTTATTACTTTTTTTGGGAATTTATATTTAATACCTATATTGTTACAAGCAAGATTTAATGCATCAAATTCATCAATTAAAACTGAAGATTGTATTTCTTTGGAA
>CACDER010000060.1 GCA_902551855.1 uncultured Cryomorphaceae bacterium
ATCATTACTTGATTAAAGTAATATGTTCAATATCAATTATTTTATTTTTAATTATTCAATTTTTTAGAAATCCCAAAAGAAAAAAAATAAAAAATGATAAGTTTATAATTGCCCCTGCAGACGGAAAAATTGTTGTCATAGAAGAAGTTTATGAAAATGAATTTTTTAAAGATAAAAAAATTCAAATTTCAATTTTTATGTCACCTTTTAATGTTCATCTAAATAGATATCCCATATCAGGTAAAATAAAATATTTGAAATATCACCCTGGAAAATACTTTTTTGCATGGAATCCAAAATCCTCTATTGAAAATGAAAGATTCTCTACTGTAATTGAAAATAAATTTAAATTTACAATTCTTATTCGACAAATTGCAGGTGCTTTTGCAAAAAGAATAATTAATTATTCAAAAATTGATAATTTGATCTCTCAGGGAGAGGAAATGGGATTTATTAAATTTGGTTCAAGAGTTGATATTATTTTACCAAAAAATATCAAAATAAATGTAAATTTAAATGATAGAACCAGTGCTGGGGAAACTGTAATAGCTGAAATTTTATAATATTTTTAAAAGTTCATTTAAATTTGAAATTTTGTATTTTATTTTATTTATTTCTGTTTTATTATAATCATTAATTTTTTTTTTACTTGGAGTAAATAATATTGATCGAATTCCAATTGATTCAGCTGAAAGACAATCAATATGTGGATTATCTCCAATCATCATGCACTCTTTTACATCAATTCCTAATAAATTTAATGCATAATCAAATATTCTCCTATCTGGTTTGAGATAGCCTGCTGACTCAGATGTAATTATCTTATCAAAATATTTCATCAAATTCGAATATTTAAGTTTTGTATATTGGACTTCCTTAAATCCATTAGTAATTATATGTAAAGTATATTTTTCACAGAGATTATCTAAAACATTGTGACAATTTGGAAAAACATATTTTTTTTTCGGAGTATTTTTAACGTAAAAGTTAGCTAATTTAAAACTTAGGCTTTTATCATAAATTGAAAAAAAATTTAAAACTTTTTCAAATCTTGAATCTCTTAAAAAATTCTTTGAAATTTCTCCTTTACGATATTTTTCCCATAAATCATTATTAATCTTTTTATATACCTTATGAAATATATTAAAATCTATTCCATAATCAATCAAATATTCCTGAAATAATTCTTCTAAAGATATTTTAGAATTTTTTTCAAAATCCCATAGTGTATGATCAAGGTCAAAAAAAATATGTTTTATTTTCATTTTAATATTTATAAAAAATTAATGACAACAAAAAAGACCAAAATATTATAAATAAAGACATTAAAATAATTACTTTCTTCTTTTCTTTTTCATAAAACTTAGCAGCCAAAAATGATCCGACTGGAATTGACATTATTACAGGAGAAAAAAATGCAATACCATAAAGACCATATTTTTTTACAATAGAAACATACAATCTATTTTTTTTTGTAAATCTTTTTTTATTTATTTTTTTTTTAAAAATTAAGTTAAAAATTTTTAAGATTTGAGCACTAAAATTATAAAAAACAATTACCCCAAAAATTCCACCTAAACTAGTCACAATGATCGTTTCAGTGAATGTAAAGTTAAATTTAGAACTAAATGCTATCATAGGAGCAAACAAAAACTTAACTGAACTAATTAAAAACAAACTTATATATTTACCTATATTCATTTGTATAAAAGTTTAAGAAAAAATGGTAGCTTATTAATTTTGATATTATAATAGGACTGAACTTTAGCTCCAAAACTTTTGTAAAATCTTAGTAAATTATTATTGTTACTTCCTTCGAAATCAAATATTTTATTTGAGTTTGAATTTTTTTTAATAACTAGATCTAACAAAAATGGAATTAAACTTTTTTTTCTACCAAATTCTGTGTTTCCTGAAAATAAAAAAGTTATTCTTGTACTAGTATGAAGTAAGAATACTCCAGCCAAGGGAACATTATTTTGATCTTTGCATAAAATTATTTGACCAATTGACTTCTCAAAAGATTTTTCCATTAATAATTGTAAATTTTGATAATCATGATTTTCAAATTTATATTTATTATTGTTTCTAAATAAATTAATAATAATTTTAGGAGAGCAATTGTAAACTATATTTTTTTTTACAAATTTATGTTTTTTTAAATTTCTCTTTAAATTTTTAGAGTAAAATTGTTTGATTTTTTTGTAATCATCTTTTAGATTTAAAATACAATTTGTCTTTTTTACAAAGTTACTCGAACAAATATTTGCATAATTTAAATTTAGATTAACTAATTTGTAATATTTAGGGATGGCTTCAATAAAATCATTTACTTTATTTAAGTTTTTTTCAGATCTTGAAAAAATACCTAGTTGTTGAATCCAAAAAGGATTTAAAGAATAATGAATAAAGAATTTTCTATTTGATGGTAAAGGAAATACTGCATCATAATCTCCTAAAACCAGGGCATTCCAATTTTTTGATACAATGTTAAGATACCAGGATAATGCATATGGTAAATAATTAACTGAATTAACTATACAATTATCCCACTTAATTTTATCTATTTGATAGTTTTTATAAAACTTTATCATTTTGACAACTCTTTTATTGAAAATTCAAAAATATCTTTCCATCCTTTCCATTCATCCATGTCGCATAACGAATGATTGTGCCATATACTAATATAATTACCATTGACTTTTTTTAATGTTGAAATTATATTTTTTATTGAATATTTTGCTTCCTCTACATTTAATTTCAAGTAGTTATTTAAGGTTCCATCCATTATAACAAAAGGTTTAATTAGTAAATCTGTTTCTTTTTCATTTTCTAAATCATAAAAATAGTAAGGAAGTGAGGTGCCAGCTCTAAATCCAAAGTGAGATGCATAACCCATAGAATAATCTTCTTTGATTCCCAACTTTATTAGATTTTGGTATGTCAGAGGAAGATTGAGCTTTAAAAAATGTTGTCTACTTTTTTTAATTTTTCTTCTAACTATGTTAGAGAGTCTATCTAATTCCTTCTTTT
>CACDER010000061.1 GCA_902551855.1 uncultured Cryomorphaceae bacterium
GGAAAAAATTACAGGTGGCCAGCATGATGGAACAGTTAATTTGCTTAATGGAAATTTTATATTTAAAAATAATATTTTAATCGGAGGAGAATTTACAATTGATATGAATACAATAACTTGTCTTGATATAGAAAATCCCAAATATGCTAACAAACTTGTTGCACATCTTAAAAATGAGGATTTTTTTGCAACAAATAAGTTTCCTACATCATCGTTTGTAATTTCCAATGTAGTTTATGATGGACAATCTTATATGATAACTGGTGATATTACAATAAGGGGTTTATCTCAAGAAATCACCTTTTCAACTGATTTTCACAATGATGAAAAAAAATTTATAGCTGATGCAACAATTGCTATTGATCGAACAAAACATGATGTTAAGCATAGATCGAAATATTTTTTTGATGATCTTGGAGACAGAATAATTAATGATGAATTCATAATTAAAGTACATCTTGAAACAATTAAATAATGGAAAACATAACACAAGGTCACTGGATTTTTGCTTTTATTTTTGTTATATGTTTCTCTATTTCCATATCTATTGCTTACAAGAAAGATCATAAAACTCACAAAATTCATTATTCTGGGGTAATATATTTTGTATTAATATTGATATCTATATTTATATTAGCATACATTTTTAAAGATTTTTTAAAATAGTTTAATTAACTATTCCTATGAAAAAAAATATAGCAGATAAAATTCAAGATCTTCAATTTTTTGGAGAATTTGGTGGAATCAATCCATCAATATCTGATTCTTCTTCATTCACATATTTGAAAGCAGAAACTATGGAATCTGTTTTTGATGGGAATGTTAAAGGTTGTCATCTTTATTCCAGACATACTAATCCATCTAATAAATATTTGTCTAAAGCTCTATCAATTCTTGAAAATTCAGATAGTGCATATGTCACATCCTCAGGAATGGCGGCTATTTCTACTTGTATTCTTCAAGTTTGTAAACAAGGAGATGAAATAATCTCAAATAGGACTATTTACGGAGGAACATACGCCCTATTTAAAAATTTTTTGCCAAAATTAGGAATCAAAGTTAAGTTTGTTGATTTTAACAATTTAAAATTAATTGAAAAGCATTTAAGTAAAAAAACAAAAGTTATTTATTGTGAGTCAATGAGTAATCCACTTAATGAACTAGTAGATTTCTCTAAAATTTCTATTTTAAATAAACAATATGGAACTAAACTAATAGTAGATAATACCTTTACTCCACTAATTTTTACCCCAATTAATTTGGGAGCCGATATAGTAATTCATTCGTTAACTAAATTTATTAATGGAGCATCTGATGGTGTAGGTGGAGTAATTTGTGGAAAAAAAGAATTTATTGATTCTTTGAAAGATGTAAACAATGGAAGTGGAATGTTACTCGGTCCCGTTATTGACAGTTTTCGTGCTTCCAGTATTTTAAAAAATTTAAAAACTCTACATATAAGAATGAAACAACATAGTTTTAACGCTCTTTATCTTGCTGAAAATTTAGCAAAAGATGGTCACAAAGTTTTCTACACCGGTCTAAAAAATCATCCACACTATAATTTAATGATTAAGAATTATAATAAAGAATTTGGTTTCGGAGGCATGATGGTTTTAGACATGAAAAATAAGGTTAATGCATTTAAATTAATGGAAAAAATGCAAAGGAATAATATTGGTTATCTTGCAGTGAGTTTAGGTTACTCTAAAACTCTCTTTTCATCTCCAAGTTCAAGCACGTCCTCTGAAATTCCTGAAAAAGAAAAAAAAATTCTTGGAATTAGTGATGGTCTAGTTAGATTTTCGGTTGGAATTGATAATGATATTGAAAGAACATACAAAAAAATTAAAAACATTATAAATAAAATCTAATTTTTCAAGAATAAATAACTTTTTACTTTACCATTTTTATAAAAATCCTTTACAATATAAATTTGGTTAAAAGAAAGGTTATTAATTTTAACCTCTCTTCCCAAAATATCAAAATATTTTCGTTCCTCCATTAATAAATCAAGATCTAGTTCATCAATATTTAAAACACTTATAATTTCAATATTCTGAGATGAATAGCTATCAATTGAACCATTATACACATTTAATGTTACATTTAAAAAACCATTTTCAGAATACGAGTGAATAGGATTTAGTTCATTTGAAAATGATCCATCACCAAAATCCCAATATACCTGAAAATCAGTACCCATTCCTAAAATGACTGGATTAAAAGCACATACCCCGTCAGCATACATAACATAAGAAAACTCCACAAGGTAATAAAAACAAGATCCATCATCTAAATTAGAGTTTGAATTGTAATTAACAGCTGATGGATCAGTACAACCAGGAATTGCAATTTCATTACATTGAGATAAATCTAGAGTATTTGCATTAGGATTATATTCAAGAAATGAAGAGTCGGTACATCCAATAATCAAGGGTATACAAGAACCATCATTAACATTTGCATTGGGGTCAAAATTTATAGCCAATATATCATTACAACCTAAAACAATTTCAGTTAAACAAGTTCCATTGTCAAAATTAACATTAGGGTTATATTCAAGATAATTCTCATCCATACAACCCTCTAAGATTATATTTAGGCATGAACCATCATTTTGATTCGATTCAGGATCAAATTCAATAAAATTTGGGTCCATACAACCTTCAATAATTACATTTAAACATGAACCATCATTTTGATTTGCTTCAATATTAAATTCAATATAACTTTCTTCAGTACATCCATAAATTATTGGTGTAATACAAGAATTTATATCAACTGTAGCAATTGGATTAAACTCGATATAAGATGGATCTGTACATCCAACAATTGAGAGTGTTTGGCATGAACCATCATCAGTATTTGCTTCAGAAAAATATTCTAAATAATTGGAATTTGTGCAACCCATTACAATAATATTTTGGCATGAACCATCATCAATATTTGCAGGTGGGTAATATTCTAAATAACTATTATCCATACACCCTGGAATAGCATAGA
>CACDER010000062.1 GCA_902551855.1 uncultured Cryomorphaceae bacterium
AACTCTAATGTAAGGGGTTGTATGGTTATTAAACCTTATGGCTATGCTATTTGGGAAAAAATTCAATCAGAATTAGATAAAAAATTTAAAGAGACAGGTCATTTAAACGCTTATTTTCCTTTATTCATTCCAAAATCTTTTTTCAGTAAAGAAGCATCTCATGTTGATGGTTTTGCAAAAGAGTGTGCAGTTGTAACTCATTACAGATTAAAACAAGATGACAAATCTAATAAAATAGTAGTTGATGAAAATTCAAAATTAGATGAAGAATTGATAGTTAGACCAACATCAGAAACTATAATTTGGGACTCTTTTAGAAAATGGATCCAATCATATAGAGATTTACCAATTTTACTAAATCAATGGGCAAATGTTGTAAGATGGGAAATGAGAACAAGACTTTTTTTAAGGACATCTGAATTTTTATGGCAAGAAGGACATACAGCTCACGAAAGTAAAAATGAAGCTCTTGAAGAGTCAAAGAAAATATGTGATTTGTATGCTGATTTTGTTGAAAAATTCATGGCAATACCAGTAATTAAGGGAATTAAATCTGAATCTGAAAGATTTGCTGGAGCAGTTGAAACATTTTGTATAGAAGCTTTAATGCAGGACGGAAAAGCATTACAAGCTGGAACGTCTCATTTTCTTGGACAAAATTTTGCAAAAGCTTTTGATGTCAAATTCCAAAAAAAAGATGGAAGTACAGACTATGTTTGGGCTACATCATGGGGTGTTTCAACTAGATTGATGGGTGCCTTGGTCATGACCCATTCTGATGATAAAGGTCTAGTTCTTCCCCCAAATCTTGCACCTTGGCAGGTTGTAATTGTTCCTATATTCAAAACAGACAAAGAATTTAACCAAATTGATAAAATAGCAAAAGAAATCAAAGAAAAATTAATAAAAAATGGAGTGAGTGTCAAATATGATGACAATAAAAATTATAAACCAGGTTGGAAATTTAATCAATATGAATTAAAGGGAGTTCCCATAAGAATAACATTAGGTCCAAGAGATGTAAGTAAAAATTTAATTGAAATATTCAGAAGAGATAATTTTGAAAAAAAATATATTAATATTGATAAATTTGAAGAAATTATCAAAAATTTACTAAGTGAAATTCAAAATAATTTGTTCCAAAATGCTCAAAAATTTAGAGATTCCAATATAACTGAAGTAGATGATTTTAAGACATTTGAAAAGCTTCTTAAAAGTAAGGGAGGTTTTTTCTCTTGTCACTGGGATGGAACTAAACAAACTGAAGAATTAATTAAGCAAAAGTTAAAAGCTACAATTAGGTGCATTCCAATTGATAGTAAATTGGAAAATGGTAAATGTATTTTAACTGGACTTCCCTCCAAAAGAAGAGTTTTATTTGCTAAATCCTATTAATCATGAGTGATTTAAGCTAAAATTTACATATATATTTTGAGAGTTTAAATTTTCTAACTAGATTTGCACGCACTTTATTAGGTCCGTTCGTCTAGTGGTTAGGACTCATGGTTTTCATCCATGCAACAGGGGTTCGATTCCCCTACGGACTACTAAAATATATATATATGGCAAACCATAAATCAACATTGAGAAGAATTAGATCAGTTAAAAGTAAAACTTTAAGTAATAAGTTCTATCATAAAACAATGAGAAATTCATTAAAAGACTTCAGAAACGAGGATGATAAATCTAAACTCACCGAAATGCATCCTATTTTAGTTTCAAAGATTGATAAACTAGTTAAAAAAGGAGTTATTCACAAGAATAAAGCTTCTAATTTAAAATCCAAATTATCAAAAAATTTGAATTAAATATCTTTAGCTTTGATATTTATTCACCTAGCTTCTTTTTATAGGTGTTGAACATCAATCAATATGATCAAAATTTTAACTATAGTAGGAACTAGACCTCAGATTATTAAGTCATTTTCATTAAGTAAAGAAATTAGAAGTAATTTTAGCAATTTGATAAATGAGATTATTGTTCATACAGGACAGCATTATGATGAAAAAATGTCTGAAATTTTTTATAAAGAAATTAATTTGGCATTACCTAAATATGAATTTAAACTTGATCCTAATCATAAAATATCAACCTTATTCCAAATAATTTTTAATTTAGAAGAAATTGTTAAAAAAGAAAAACCAAATGCTATATTAGTGTATGGAGATACAAATTCAACATTTGCTGGAGCATATATAGCGTCAAAATTAAATATTAAACTTCTACATGTTGAAGCTGGACTAAGATCTTATGATAAAAATATGCCTGAAGAACTTAATAGAATTTTTACTGATCATCTATCTAGTATTTTATTTTGTCCCACGAAATCTTCAGTTAAAAATTTAGAAATTGAAGGAATTTTTCATTCAAATGGAAGTTGTTCAATGACAAATAAGAAAGTTTATTTATCTGGTGATATTATGTATGATAATCTTTTACATAATGTTACTAAAAAAAATAAAAATATTTTAAGAAGATATAAATTAAAGAATTTTTGCTTATTAACATTTCACAGAAAATCAAACACAAACAACAAATATAGATTAAAAAAAATAGTAAATTCATTAGTAAAGTTTTCGGAGACATTCAAAAAAACTCTTTTTTTTCCAATTCATCCTCGAACTAAAAAATATTTTAAATTATTTTTTGGTAATAACAGCTATGATTATTTACTAAGTCATAAATTTTTCAAAATTATAGATCCAATTTCTTATACTGAAATGATTTCAATAATTCAAAATTGTGATTTGGTAATAACAGATTCAGGTGGTATTCAGAAGGAGGCATATTTGTTAGAAAAACCTTCAATTATAATTAGAAATGAAACTGAATGGATTGAGATTTTAGAAAATGGTAGTTCAGTTTTATGGGATTTAAGATTCGAAAGTTTTGTTAAATATTATGAAGAACTTTTAAATAATAAATTAAAATTCCAAAAATTATTTGGTAATGGAAATAGTGCTAATTTT
>CACDER010000063.1 GCA_902551855.1 uncultured Cryomorphaceae bacterium
AAACTAATATTATTGAACCTTGATACAATTTTAAAAATTTTTCTAAAAAAATAATCGAATCAATGTCTAAATGATTATTAGGCTCATCCAATAAAAGAATATCTGGTTCATTTAAAAGTAGTTTTGCTAGTTCAATTCTCATTCGCCACCCACCACTCAATGTGTCCGTTAAATCATTAAATATTTTTGAGCTAAATCCTAAGCCAATTAATATTTTTTCAATTTTTGATTGATAATTATCACCATCATATAAATTAAATTCATCATGATATTTACTTAAAAGTATTAACTTATTTTTATATGATTTGGATTTAAAATTTGAATTATTTTTAAGATCAATATTTAATTCATTTATCTTATTTTCAATATGAATTATTTTTGTGAATGCTTTTTTTGTTTCTTCTAAAATAGTTAAACCATTTTCAAAATCTAAATCTTGAGAGAGAAAACCAATCTTTATATTTTTTTGGTAATTTATTGAACCTGAACAATAACCTTCATCATTATGAATAACTTTTAAAAGTGTTGATTTCCCTACCCCATTATCCCCAACTAATCCTATCTTATCTCCTTTATTAACCATAAAATTAATTTTAGAAAATATTTTTTTGCCACCAAAATCAACTGAAATATCTTTAATTATAATCATAAAAATTAATTTTGATTTGAAGATTAATAAATCAAATCTTAAATTTGAATATGATTCCAAAAAATAAAAGGATATATATTAAACCCGACGATACTAGTGCAATATTTGAGCCATAAGAAACTGAAATAGGCTCAAACTTAAATTCAATATCATAATTTCCTTTTTTTAACTCCATTCCACGTAAAATATAATTTACTCTATAGTAATTTTGCTTATTGCCATTTATGTAACAGTTCCAACCCTTATCATAATAAATCTCAGAAAATACCGCAAAAGACTTATTTTTAATATTTGCTTCATAAATTATATTGTTTGGTTTGTATGATTTTATTCTAATTTCCCCATTGGAATTAAAGGAAGTATCATTAACAATAAATCTCTTATCTAATAAAACATCTTTAGATGGATCAAACTTTTCAAGTGATCTCATTTCTTCATCAGCATTATTAACAATTATGATATTGTTTACTAGCCAAGCTGGTCCTAATCTATTATTATTTAGATTAGCTTTTAAAATTCCGTCACTATTTTTAAATAGAAAATATTTAACATTTAGCATATTAATAACTGAAGTATTATTTTTAGCCAATTGATAATCCATTATTTCTTGATATCTCTTGAATTTAGCACCATGATAACCAGCAATATTATTGTGAAAGTATGATGTTCTTGCTCCAGCATCTAATCTCTCTGAAGTATTAAATACTCTAAAGTTAAGTTCTTTATCTGATAAAATTTTTTTATCAGCCTCAGTCATTTTAAATGGTGAATTAACTTTTCTTGATTTAATAAAATTTTCGCCATTTAAATGTCTGAGATTTATAGGAATTAGATCACAAATCACTAGGAAGAAAAAAATAAAATAAAAAAGATTATTAGATATTTTTTTTATTATTAGTAAATATATTGAAAGTGATGAAAATAAAATTAAAATAATTGATCTAAATGAATCTGAAATCAACATTGAATATCTGTCAGATTTTAAAGCATCTAAAAGAAAATCAGGTAAATTATTATCTGTTTTTGAAGAAAAATCAAAGATAAAGCTTGAAAATGTTATGAAAAAAAAACAAATACCAAAAAAAATTAATCCAGAATATTTTAAACTTTTTAAAGCTTTAGTCTTATTTAAGTCTGATTTAATTAGTTCATTAAGAGATAAAATTCCTAAAAAGGGAATTGTTAATTCTAAAATAACCAATATCATTGAAACAGTTCTGAACTTATTGTAACCAGGAACATAATCAAGAAAAAAATCTGTTAACCACATCATATTCTTACCCCAAGCTAGTAATACAGATATAATACTACAAGAAATTAACCACCATTTTAATCGACCCTCAAGAAAAAATAATGAAAATAAAAATAAAAAACACAAAACAGATCCAATGTAAACTGGTCCTGAAGTAAATGGCTGTTCCCCCCAATATGTAGGAAATCTTTTTATAATATTTTTTGCATTAGGTATTTTTCTATTTTTTAAAGCTTGATATACTTGTGAATCATTAGATAACTTAGAATTAGATGAACCTCCAAATAAATTTGGTATCATCACATTAAATGTTTCTAATTTACCGTAAGACCAAGAAGTTGCATAGTCTTTATCTAATCCAGAAGTCTTATTTTGGAGATTTGAATATTCAATAAGTTCAGATTTACTCCTAGTTGAATATTTACCATAATCATATGTTGACCATAAATTTTCTATATTACAGCATATTGCTAAAGACGCTGAAAAAAATAAAATTAAGGTAGTTTTAAAAAAATTATTAATTTTTTTTTCTTTCAATGAATGAAAAAATTCAAAAAAACCAAATAGTATAATCATTATGAGTAAATAATATGTAATCTGAAGATGATTTGCTCTTATTTGAAGAGATAAAAATAATGCAGTTAAAATTGCACCGCTAAACATATTATTTCTAAATGAAAAAAGAATACTACCCAGTACTGCAGGCATATAAGCCATAGCTAAAGCTTTTGTATTATGACCCGCTTCTATAATAATAAACAAATATGTAGATAATCCATAACCTAATGCTCCAATAATAGCAATGTATGGGTTTATGTTCATACACAATAGTAAAATGTAAAAACAGAAAAATGAAATAATGACAAAACTTGCTTCTCTAGGATAATTAAAACTGAATATTTGATTCGCAATATTTATTAAATTTGATGATGTTTTGTATGAAATTTGATAAGCTGGCATCCCACCAAACATTCTATTTGTCCATAGAGCTTCCTCTCCTGTACTCTCTCTGTAATCAATTATCTCT
>CACDER010000064.1 GCA_902551855.1 uncultured Cryomorphaceae bacterium
TATCATTTACATAAATTAATTTTCCAATTCTAAAACCTTTAGCAGATAATTCAGAAATATACTGTCTTTTCGATTTGTCTGTAAAGTCTGGGACAGAAATTAAACTTACTTTATTTGGATTAATTGTTAATAGAAGTTTTCTATTTGATTTAACTTTTGAAAATTGTTTAGGAAGCTGGGATAACACTGAACCTCTCGGATAATTGGGATTATATGCACCTGAATCAATTATCAAATATCTTAAATTTAACTTTGATATGGTGTCACTTATATCCTCAACTCTCATACCAATTAAATTTGGAACTACAATAAATGATTTATGCATTGTGTAATCATTTAACTTTGCTAAAGAGAACTTTACAATGAGTATAATAACAAATAAACCAATTATAACATTTAGAAAAAAATTTTTCATAATTCAAAAAAAAATCTTAATTAAATTAATAATAAATTAAGTATAGAGCAAAATAAATTAAATTTTTAACCAATTATTTATAATCTTCTCACCATATTGAGATAAAACAGATTCAGGATGATATTGAATCCCAAAAATTGGTAAATATTTATGATTAAAAGACATTACTGTATTTTTTTTGTCAAATGAGGTTGGAAGTAAAAATTTATTATTTTTCTCTATATTTAAAGCCCAAGAATGATATCTTCCAACTTTAATTTTATTAGGAATATTCTTATAAATTAAATTGTCTTGAATAATTGAAATATTATCTTGAATACCATGCTTCACATTTTTCAAATTATATAAATTTCCACCAAAAAATACACCCAAAGCCTGAAAACCAAGACAAATACCTAGTATTGATTTTTTTTTATATATTTCATTAATTAATAACATTAAATCTCCAGAATTATCGGGTAAACCTGGACCAGGTGATAATAAAACTTTATCGAAATCGTGAACTCTATTAAAATCAATTTTATTATTTCTCCAAACTTCAAAATCACTAATTTTCTTTTCAATAAGATGAACCAAATTATAGGTAAACGAATCATAATTATCAATTATTAATACTTTCATATATTAGACTAAATTTTAAATATTAAAAATACAATGGATTCATCTAAAAATAAATTTAAAGCACCTAAACCACTGGCATCGTATTCTCATTTCATAAAATCTAACAACCTATTATTTTCATCTGGCCAAATAGGAATAGATCCATTAACCAATAAATTGGTTAATACATCATTTAAAGAAGAAATGATTCAAGTTATGAATAATATTGAAATTATTCTTAATTATAATTCTTTAAAATTTAAAAACATAATTAAAGTTAATATTTATCTTACTGATTTAAATAATTTTGAAATGTTAAACAAAATATATAAAACCTATTTTAAAAATAAATACCCAGTCAGAGAAACTGTTGAAGTATCTAGATTACCAAAAGAAGCAAATATTGAAATATCATTTATTGCGGAGTTTAAATAATTTTTTTTAACATAAATTTATCTTTTAATTCAATTCTATTATTTACTTTTTTCAAATTACAACAGGAATAAAAATAATCGTGTTGTAAAAAAAGAGTGTACGATTTTTCTAAAGCTAAACTTAAAAAGGAAATTTTTTCTTCAAGTGTTAATAATGGATTTATATCGTAACCCATTACATATGGTATTGGAATATGAGAAGTTGAAGGTAATAAATCAGCACAAAATACAATTTTTTCATTTTTAAACTTAATATGAGGTATCATCTGAGATTCTGTATGACCACTGACAAATAAAATATCAATATCAGAAATAAATATTCCCTCCGATTTTATAAAGTCTAATTGTCCAGATTTTTTTAATGGAATTAAATTTTCATTTAAAAATGAAGCTTTTTCTCTACTATTTGGATTAATGGCAGACAACCAGTGTTTTTCATTAGACCAATATACTGCATTCTTGAAAACTGTTTCTATTTTTCCATTTTCATTGAATTTAGTTGCACCTCCACAATGATCAAAATGAAGGTGAGTTAAAATTACGTCTGTTATATCATCTGGATGATAATTATTTTTTTTAAGTGATGAAATGAGAGTCTCATTTCCATGAAGGTGATAGTAAGAAAAAAACTTATCACTTTGTTTATTTCCTATTCCACAATCAATTAATATTTTTTTGTTGCCATTATCAATAAGTAAACTTCTCATTGACCATGAACATAAATTATTAATATCTGAAGGATTAGTTTTACTCCAAATAACTTTTGGAACAACTCCAAACATTGCTCCTCCATCTAACTTAAATTTTCCAGTTTCAATTGAAATTATTTTCATAAGTTAAATATATACTAAATCAATTTCAATTTCAATATGATCTCCTTGATTAATTAAAAATTTACAATCATTAAATTTTGGTTCTGATATACCGTTAAAATTATTTTTAGAAAAGCCAAAACCTTCTCTAGGGAATAAATTAAATATACCACCCATATCTATCTTTCCATTTCCATTTTCATCATGGTATAAACTTATTGCATAACTTCCTGGTTCAATATCTTTAAATTTAATAAGCATAATACTATCTTTGACAACTAAGGTTGTATCTCTATAGTTTACTGTATTTGAATTAAAATTCTTTGGATTATTATAAATAGCTACTACAAGTTTGCCATTTAAATTAGAAAAATTCTTTACTTTTAACAAAAGATTAGTGTTATCGAAATTGATGTTTTTACTTATAGAACTATTAAAAAGGAAAATTAAAAAAATAAATTTGATTATTTTATGTTGCATATTTCAAATTTTTAAAAAATTAAACTTAAAATATTTTTTTTTAATTGCATATTTTTTTTTAAATAAATCTAATCCGATTTTTTCCCAAAATCAAGATAGTTTAGATAAAAAAATTTTTTTTATAGATACTCTAGGAGTAGTAAATCT
>CACDER010000065.1 GCA_902551855.1 uncultured Cryomorphaceae bacterium
AAGTTCCATGTGGTAGACCAATAAATAAAATTGAAATAGAACTGCACACCAATTGAAATTCAACAGATAAATAAGAATAAAGTTGAAACAAATTAGCAAAAATTAAAGAAAAAATTAAATAAATAAATAGATAAATATTCATAAAAAAAAAGAGCAGGGTCAACCTGCTCTTTAATATTTAAATTGTCAAATAATTATTTAGACTCAGACACGGCTATGTTGTATACAACTAGACCAAAACCTATTTTATTTATAGCATCAGCTATATTATAAAAAAGATCTACTTTGTCGGAAGTCCAACCTAGAGCAACATTTAACCATCCGCCATCCATGCACATGTAACCAATTGGATAAATTGCCCAACCAACAAGAACGAACCAAGCTAATGCTCTAACACCTCTCTTAACAGTGTCTGATTTGCTTGCTTCAGCTAAAGCAGCAACTTCTCCCATCCATACTGCATGAACAACATAGAGGTAACCAATAGTAGCTAGAACACCCCAAGTGACAGAATGAGTAGTGGAACCATCTGCATATGCTTCACCAATATAACCACAAACTAACATCCATGTTGAGAAGAATACTAACTTCCATAATAAACTCTTAGTTGCACCGGCAACTTTAGTTATTAAATAAAACTCTACGCACATAAGAGGTACTGTAAGAATCCAGTCAACATATCTATAGGCAGTAGGATTTTCTCCAGTTGCCATATAGTAATCTCTCATGTAGTAGTAGTGAACAGCAGCAATACCAGTGATTAAAGCAGAAACTGTCAATGATAATTGCCATTTTTTGTCAACTGAGTTTCTTTCAGCGAAGAAGAAAACTGCAGATGCTAACATAGCCATATACCCTATAAAGAATGTAAAGCCAGTAGCATCAGTTGGAATACTAAGTGCATTTAAAAACATAATTTTTTTTTTTGTTAATAATGAGGCAAATTTATGTATAATTTTCTAAAATCAAAATTATACACTTAAATTGTATTAACAATTTTATTAATAATCAAATCAATCAGCTTCTGGATAAGGTATTTGATACCAATCACAAAGTCTAAAATTATTAATTGAATCATTCAATTTTAACTGATATCCATAGCCAGGTTCTAGCTGACCAATACCATTGAATTGAAATTCAGGTAAATATGCATTTCCTTGATTATCTTTAACTATGATCACTTTATCTAAGTAAACTGATAAAACATCTAACAAATTCTTAGCTTCTGGACATCCATAACCAAACATATTCCATCCCTCATTTAAGGCTATGGAAAAATACCATGCTTGAAATAATTCTGAAATTTGATTATACTCATATTCCAAACAATTTGGATAAAAATCTAGTTGTGATTCAAATTGAGAGGGATAGTTGTTAACACAGTCAATTGGATTACCATAAACTGAAAGAGAGGTTAGAGATTCAGGAATATTAGGTAATACAGATAAATTATTGTTTTGAATCATTAAAGTTTGCATACTTGAAGGTATTTCTTGGATACTTGAAATCTGATTATTTTGAACTAAAACTTGAATAATGTTATTCGGAAAGTTAGGTAAATCCTGAAGGTTATTGCTTGCACAAAGAAAATATTTTAAACTATCTGGAAAACTAATTTCTTCTAAATCATTGAAACACAATTTCAAAGATTCAATATGATTGGGCATACCTATGATATCAGTGATTGAATTACTTCTTGCATCTAAATATATCATATTTTCCGAAAAATGATGGAGTGAAGTTATGTTATTAGACCTACAACTTAGATGAATTAAACTTTCAGGTAAGCCGTGTAAATCATCTAAATTATTATTATTGACATATAAGTATTCTAAATTAGAAAAATACTCTAAACCTTCTATTTGATATATCCCCAAATTATCCAAATTAAGGGACGTTATTTGATTGGATACAGAAGTATCTAACATATTGTCAATAAATATACCTGGATAATTTTGATTTAAATAATCATACAAAATAGAATCTTGAATTATCAAACTATTTGAGGATTGAAAGTTGTTATTTTGGGTTTCTAAATTATCTAGAACTTGGAATAATGAATCAAGCTCTAAAAGTACTTCCATTGGATAGTCTGTACAATTTGGAAAAACAGTCATTATTGAATCAATTTGATTTTGAACATATTCGTAAGAATTTGGAATAAAAAATTCGTTGAAGTCGACTTGAGAAGTGTCATATTGGCATGATCCGTCATCATTAAGTGCATCTTGACTGTAGTTTGAGGCTAGCTGATCCGTACATCCTAAATTTTCACATTTTCCGACGTAAAGATTATCATATGTTCCGTCAAAACCAAAATCTTCAGGAGCATTTCTGTAATGATCATTAACAAAAGATAAAATACTCTCATAATCAAAATCGTTATTTAAATACGTCCATTCCCAAGACAAAACTGCTAAATTAGATGGTAAGTCAGGATATGGTGAAAGAATAAATCTGAATTCTCCACCGTCATCATCAGGAATTGAACAAGCAAATGCTCTTAAAGAATCAATTATGTTTAAATCTACACATGGATGATAAAGAAAGGTTATTCCGCCATGTTCCATATTATGCAAATATCTTTGTGGAGGCATGTATTCATATTCTCCCCATCTTCCCCACATTGATCTGTGAGGTCCACTTGAAGGAGGATTTTGATCATAACATAGACCAATTGGGTTATTGACATGACTCGCTCCTGAACTTTGAAGAAAGGATACTTCAGGAGAATTGACAATGTTATGTGCCTGACCGTTACAATTAAAATCAATAATATCGTCAATTGATTCTTCACAGATATAATAGCAAGAGGTATCGCTAAAAACTGCAGATGAATTGAAATT
>CACDER010000066.1 GCA_902551855.1 uncultured Cryomorphaceae bacterium
AATTATGGGGAGATGCAAAAATCTTAAAAATTAAAGAATCTAATTTAAATGAATAAAAAAAATAATAAACCTTCATCAAAAAATGACACAAAATTTAAACTTCCAAAGTTTAACTTTTACTGGATATATGGAATTATTGCTGTCCTTATGCTTTCCATGCTCCTAACAAATGAATTTACAACACTAAGTTTAGAGACAGATAGACAAACTTTAATTTACAATTATATCAAAAATAATGATGTAGCTAAAATTGAAATTATTGAAAATAAAAATATTGCTAAAATTTACATCAATGAAGAATCATTATCCTCTCATAGACATAAATCTGTCAGAAAACCTTTAATCGGAGATGGTATAAATAAAGGGCCACATTATTACATAAAAATTGGTACATCTGATATATTTGAAAAAAAAATTGAAGAAGCTCAGAAAGATTTCAATTTCGATGAAAATAATAGAATACAGATTTTTTACAACACTGAGCACAGTATCTTTGATGGAATTTGGTCTTGGCTTCCTTTCATTCTTCTGATCTTCTTCTGGATTTTTTTTATGAGAAGAATGAGTTCAGGTAGTGGGCCTGGCTCACAAATTTTTAATATTGGTAAATCACAAGCAAAGTTATTTGACAATGAGTCTGAAGTAAAAATAACGTTTAATAATGTAGCAGGTCTAGAAGGGGCAAAAGAAGAAGTACAAGAGATTGTGAATTTTCTTAAAAACCCCCTAAAGTACACTAAATTAGGAGGTAAAATTCCAAGAGGAGCCCTGTTAGTTGGACCTCCAGGAACTGGAAAAACACTCCTTGCAAAGGCAGTTGCTGGAGAAGCAAAAGTACCTTTTTTCTCTCTATCAGGTTCTGATTTTGTTGAAATGTTTGTTGGAGTTGGCGCATCAAGAGTTAGAGATTTATTTAAAAAAGCCAAAATGAAAGCTCCTGCTATTATCTTTATTGATGAAATTGATGCAATTGGGAGAGCTAGAGGTAAAAATCAAATTACTGGATCTAACGATGAAAGAGAAAATACCTTAAATCAGTTATTAACAGAAATGGATGGATTTGGAACTAATGATCACGTAATAATACTTGCTGCAACAAATCGAGCTGATATTTTGGATAGGGCTCTTGTTAGAGCTGGCAGATTTGACAGACAAATATATATTGATTTACCTGAACTCCATGAGAGAAAAGAGATATTTAATGTCCATCTAAAACCTCTAAAAGTAAAAAAAACATTAGATATTGATTTTTTATCTAAACAAACCCCAGGTTTTTCAGGCGCTGATATTGCAAATATGTGTAATGAAGCAGCTCTAATTGCAGCAAGGAAAAATAAAAAATTTATTGACAAACAAGATTTTTTAGATGCGGTTGACAGAATAGTTGGAGGCCTTGAAAAGAAAAATAAGATTATTTCAAAAAAAGAAAGAGAAGTTATTGCATATCACGAAGCAGGTCATGCCATAGTAAGTTGGATGCTTCAATATGCTGCTCCCTTAATAAAAGTTACAATTGTTCCAAGAGGAAGGTCTTTAGGAGCTGCTTGGTATCTTCCTGAAGAAAGACAAATCACAACCAAAGAACAATTAATGGATGAAATGACAACTGCACTTGGAGGAAGAGCAGCTGAAAAAATTATTTTTGATAAAGTTTCTACGGGAGCACTCAGTGATCTCGAAAAAGTAACTAAACAAGCTACTTCTATGGTGACTATTTATGGTCTAAGCGATAAAATTGGTAATATCTCTTTTTACGATCCCACAGGACAAAATTCAGGATTTATAAAACCTTATAGTGAAAAGACTGCTATCGAAATAGATAACGAGGTTAAATCTCTTTCAAATTTTGCATACAATAAAGCTCTAAAAATCTTAAAAGAAAATAGGAGTTCACTGATAGAATTAGCCAACATATTATTAGAAAAAGAAGTAATTTTTAAAGAAGATCTAGAAAAAATACTTGGCAAACGAAAATGGGGAAATGATGATAAAATCACTTTAAATCCTAGTAAAAACTCAAATAAGAAGGCCAAATTAAATGAAACAAAACTTTCTAAATAAATTTTTTTCTAAAATATTACCTTCTTTATCAGAAACGGCTAATGAACAAATATCTGATGAAGATAAAGAGTTAGAAAACTTTAGAGTTAAATCTGACGATCCAGTTGATGTAATATTTGCAAAAAACTTTACTAAAAATAATGGTAAATTTTTTTATTGTGATAATATAGATTCCTTTTTTTCCAATTTTGAGAATTTACTATCAGAAAGCAGATGGAATATGACTTATTGTATAAATAGTAAACTTAAAAAAATGCTAAAGGCAACAAGTATTGAGATTAAAAATAATCATTTAGATGCGGATTCATCTATCAGTAATTGTGAATTTCTGATTGCATTTGATGGATCTGTAATGGTCTCAAGTGAACAAACTAAGAATATAAAAATTGAAGAATTACCCGACTCGCTTGTAATTGTTGCATATACATCTCAAATAGTTAAAAATATAAGTGAAGGATTGAATGGAATCCAAATTAAATATGGACAATCTCGTCCATCACTTGTAACTACTATTAGAACAAAGGAATCTATATCAACTATGAGTGATAGTGATAGAACAAAAGATTTATATGTATTTTTAATTGAAGATTTTAAAGAAAAAAGATGAAAAATTTTCAAATAAGATTAATTTCTTCAATTTTCTACTCTTCTATATTTATTTTATCAACTTTAAATTATTATACCTTTATTGCATTAATTGTTACAATATCGATAATTGCGTGTTATGAATTG
>CACDER010000067.1 GCA_902551855.1 uncultured Cryomorphaceae bacterium
CCCATACCCGGAGCAAGACCAGCATCTACTACAGCTATGACATTATTTTTTTTTGCAAGTAAATCTAACTCAAACGGATCTTCAGAAAAAAACGATATATCTACTACATTTTTTTTAAATTCAATCATATTTTTTAGTGTTTCATAACCTAAAAACCCAGGTAAAGCACCAATAACAAGATCACAATTAGATGTTATTTTTTTAAGTTTAACTTTATTTCTAACATCAGCTTCAACAACTGTAAGATTTAATTTTTTTAATTTTTTCAATGAATCATTATTAATATCTACTGACGTCACATTATGGTTTTTACTCAAATCTTCTGCTATTGAACTTCCAACTAGACCAGCGCCCAAAACGATAATTTTTTTCATTAAACTGCTACTTTAGCTTTAATATGAGGATAAGGATTGTAGTCAATGATTTCAAAATCATTGAATTTAAAATCGAAAATATTTTTAATTTTAGGGTTTATAATTATTTTTGGTAAACTTCTCGGTTTTCTATTAACTTGAATATCAACTTGATCTAAATGATTGAGGTAAAGATGAGCATCTCCTAGAGTGTGAATAAAGTCTCCGACTTCAAAATTACAAACTTGAGCAATCATATGAGTTAATAATGAGTAAGACGCAATGTTGAACGGAACTCCTAGAAATATATCAGCACTTCTTTGATAAAGTTGACAAGAAAGTTTATTATTAGACACATAAAATTGAAAAAATGAATGACATGGGGGAATAGCCATTTTAGGTATATCCGAAACATTCCAAGCACTGACAATAATTCTTCTTGAATTAGGATTTTCTTTTAATTGTTTGATCACATTCGAAATCTGATCAATTTTTTCTTGACTAGAGTTTGACCAAAATCTCCATTGATGACCGTATATTGGTCCTAACTCTCCATTTTCATCTGCCCAATCATCCCATATTTTTACATTATTATCTTTGAGGTATTTTATGTTAGTATCTCCTTTTAAAAACCATAATAATTCATAAATCACAGACTTGAGATGAATTTTCTTGGTTGTTATACATGGAAAACCTTTTTGTAAGTTAAACCTCATTTGATAACCAAAAGTACTTAGTGTTCCTGTACCAGTTCTGTCATCTTTTTTTTCACCATTTTTTTTTACATACTTAAGTAAATTTATGTACTCAGTCATTTTTTAATTTTAAACTAAATTAATTTTAAATAATATTTTTTTTTAAAAAAAATATTAAATTTATTAACAAAATATGAACAGTTAATTTATGTCTAATTAAATTTTAATTTTGATATAATCTCATTAGGGTCTGGGTTGGAAAAGATTGTATTTCCAGCAACTAAAATATCTGCCCCGAAATTTAATAATTTGTTTTTATTTTCAAGGGTTACTCCTCCATCAATTTCTATTAGAGCTTTTGAGTTACTATTTGAAATTAACTTTTTAAGTTGAGTAATTTTTTTATAAGTATTATCAATAAATTTTTGTCCTCCGAATCCTGGATTAACTGACATTAGACAAACTATATCTATAATATTGATTACATTCTCCAGGTATGATACTGGTGTATGAGGATTGATTGCAACACCTGCTTTCATTTCGTTACTTATAATTTTATTAATAGTCCTATCTAAATGATTTTCAACTTCATAGTGAATTGTCAAAATATCTGCACCAGCATTTTTAAAATCTAAAATATATTTAGATGGATTTGTAATCATTAAGTGAACGTCTAAGGGCTTTTTTGAATATTTTTTTATTGATTTAATTATGGGAAATCCAAATGTTATATTTGGGACGAAATAACCATCCATTACATCAATATGATAACAATCTGCCCCTGATTTATTTAGCATAAGAATCTCACTTTTGATATCTGACAAATCACAAGAAAGTAAAGAAGGTGCAATTAAATGTGACAATTTATAAGTTTTATCCTAGATAGGTTTTTAAAATTTTACTTCTGGAAATATGCTTTAGTCTTCTTATGGCTTTTTCTTTAATTTGCCTAACTCGTTCTCGAGTTAGATCAAATCTTTCGCCAATTTCTTCAAGTGTTAGGGCTTGTTTATTTTCTAATCCAAAGTATAATCTAATAACATCAGCTTCTCTGCTAGTAAGGGTTTCCAGTGCTCTCTCAATTTCAATACTTAATGAAGCATTAAGAAGTTCTTTGTCTGGGTTGGGACTTTCTCCAAACTTTAAAACATCATATAAATTTGAGTCTTCACCTTCAACTAATGGAGCATCCATAGATACATGTCTTCCTGAATTTCTTTGTGATTCTTTAACATCAGATTCACTCATATCTAACAATGAAGCAATTTCTGAAGCAGATGGTGTTCTTTCTTCTTCTTGTTCAATCGAAGCATAAGCCTTGTTAATCTTGTTGATAGAACCAATTTTATTTAAAGGTAATCTGACGATTCTAGATTGTTCAGCTAAAGCTTGGAGAATAGACTGTCTTATCCACCATACTGCATAAGAAATAAATTTAAAACCTCTAGTTTCATCAAATCTTTGGGCAGCTTTAATCAATCCTAAATTACCTTCGTTAATTAAGTCTGGTAAAGATAAACCTTGATTTTGGTATTGTTTTGCAACAGAGACAACAAATCTTAAATTTGCTTTTGTTAATTTTTCTAAGGCAATTTGATCTCCATCTCTAATTTTTTGAGCTAACTCAACTTCTTCTTCAGCAGAAATTAAATCTACCTTTCCAATTTCCTGTAAATATTTATCTA
>CACDER010000068.1 GCA_902551855.1 uncultured Cryomorphaceae bacterium
ATATAGGAAAATAGATATTTTAATCAATAATGCTGGAATATCTGAAAAAGTTCTTTTTGAAACAGTTGATTTAAAAATTACAAAAAAAATTATGAAAACTAATTTTTGGGGAACTGTATATTGCACTAAATATGCATTATCGAATTTAATTAAAACTAAAGGATCTATAATTTTTGTTTCCTCAATTGCTGGTATTAAGGGTATTCCTGGAAGAACTGGATATTCAGCATCTAAATACGCTGTACAAGGTTTTTTAGAAGCTTTAAGAATTGAGAATTTAAAAAAATCCCTTCATATTTTAATTGCATATCCTGATTGGAAGAATTGCAGTTTTTATTGACAAAAAAAGATCAAATACTTTTGAAATACCAACTGGTGGTATAGGTTTTTTTGAGTGTATTGATGATGATTCTGCTGCTTTTAAATTATTTGATACTGCAAAGAAATGGTTAGAAGAAAGAGAAATGAAAGCAATGGATGGACCAATTAATTTTGGGGAAAAAGATAGATATTGGGGACTATTAATTAATGGATTTGATCATCCCCCGTTATATGGTCATAATTATAACCCAGATTATTACAAATCTTTTTTTATTAAATATGGATTTAAAACTTATTTTAAACAATATACATTTATAAGACCACTTGTTTACGAATTGCCAAAAAGATTCCGTAAAAGATTTGAGAGAATAGATCAAAATAAAAGATACTCATTAAAAAAAATTGATCTAAAGTATATTGAAAAATTTGCGGAAGATTTTCGAAAAGTATATAACTCAGCATGGGTTACTCACGACAATTTTAAAGAAATGTCTTCAAAACAATCAATAAGTTTACTAAAAAAAATAAAACCAGTTATGGATAAAGATTTAATATGGTTTGCATATTATGACAATGATCCAATAGGTTTTGTAATTATGCTCCCCGAACTAAATCAATATTTTAAGGTAACTAATGGTAATTTTAATATTTGGGGGAAAATTAAATTTATTGTAAAAAAAATTTTAACCAAACCTAAATTCGTTTGGGGACTAGCTTTTGGCATCACTCCTAAATTTCAAGGAATTGGGATGGAATCATATATTTTATGGACTGCTTCTCAACAAATTATAAATCATAACAAACATTACAAAGAATGTATTATCTCATGGATTGGAGACTTCAACCCAAAGATGATACATATTACCAAATCAATGGGAGGTAAAGAATATCATGAACATTTGACATTAAGGAAAATTTTTGATAATAAAATTAAATTCAAAAGATCACCAATAATTGAATAATTCCAAAAAAAACTATATTGATTTTTTGAATAAAAATATTGGGTGTATATTTGTGCATTCTATAAAAAAAGCCTAGATGGCGGAATTGGTAGACGTGTACGCTTGAGGGGCGTATGACCTTTGGTCGTGCAGGTTCGAGTCCTGTTCTAGGCACTTAAATATGATTTGGTAGCTCAGTTGGTAGAGCATCTCCCTTTTAAGGAGAGGGTCCTGGGTTCGAGCCCCAGCCAAGTCACAACTTCATCTTAACTAATTATATTCTTATGAATATTTTATTAATTACATATTATTTTGACCAAAATAAGGATGTTGGAGCCCAAAGATGGATTAAAAACTTAAAATATTTATAAAAAAAAAAAAATAAAATCACTGTTTTTACTTTCAAAAAATCAGAGGAAAATACAAATATAAAAATACTAGTCAATAATCGAATTGAACCAAACTACATCTATAAAAAATTATTTAAGAAAAATGTTCCCAAAGATATTTTAACAAGAAAAAAAAATCATTTAATAGATAAATTATTAATTTTTATTCGATCAAATCTATTTATCCCTGATTCAAGAGTTTTATTCTACTTTTCATCAATTAAAATTTTAAAAAATCATTTAAAAAATAATTCTTATGACATTGTTATTTCTTCTGGACCACCTCATAGTATGCATTTAATTGCTAGAAAAATTTCTAGCAAATTTAAAATACCCTGGGTAGCAGATTTCAGAGATCCTTGGACTAAAATTGAGTATTTTAAAAAATTACCAATTTCTAAAATAAGTAAATATATTCATGAAATTTTGGAAAAGAAAATTATAAAAGACTGTGACTGTTTGATTACGGTCAGTGATTATTGGGGTAATCACTTTAAAAAAATTGGAGCTAACAGAGTTAAAGTAATTAATAATGGTTATGATAAAGAAGATTTTAAATATTTTAAAAGTGAACCAAATAATGTATCAATTGCTCACTTTGGAACTTTTCCTGAATCTAGAAATAATAAAACTTTATTGAGTGTTCTAGATTTAATCTTTAATGATAAACTATTAAGAAAAAAAATGAAAGTTAGTTTTTATGGATATACTTATGAAAATTTTAAAAGTGATTTAAATATTTTTCAATATAAATCAAGAGTTAGTCTTTATTCTCATTTAGATTACGACGAAGCAATTGAAAAAATGCAAAACTATAGATATTTACTTGTTAGCCTAAGCAGATCAGAAATGTCAAAAGGGAGGATTCCACTAAAGATATATGACTATATGGCATCAAAAAGGAAGATTATTGCTATTGGAGAAAAAGGAACCGATCTTGAAAATATCATAAATAATTATAAATTAGGCATATATGTATACTATGGAAAAGAAACAGTTTTGTTTAAT
>CACDER010000069.1 GCA_902551855.1 uncultured Cryomorphaceae bacterium
TAGTAATTATAACTATGGACCAAGAAGATCATTTTCAAATAATATTCCAAATTTTTCATCATATTCTAGAAAAGATTTTACGAATAATGGTCAATTTCAGAGAAATTTACCTAAAAATAATAATTCCAGCAAAATCTACAATAAACCTAATTCAAAATATTTAAGAAGTAATACTGATAATATCAACAAGAAAAATATTCTTAAATCGAAAAAAAATCAAAGTAAATCTAATAGCTTTAGACCTTCTAACAAAAAAAATTATACTAATAGAAACAATTTTAAATCTAACAAATCAAATAATTTTAATTCTGGAAGATCAGGTAATTTTAATTCCAGACCTTCAAGATCTTTTAGACCTAGATAATAATAATTAATTAAAATGAAAAAATACTTTTTGTTAATATCATCTGTTTTAATTTCTCAATTTATAAATGGTCAATATCATGTAGATGCATTAAGATTTTCTAAAGAAACTCTAAATGGTACTGCAAGATTTATGTCTATGGGTGGTGCATTCGGTTCTTTAGGTGGAAATCCATCATCACTTAATTTTAATCCAGCTGGTGTATCAGTCTATACAAGTAGTGAATTTTCATTTAGCTTTGATTTTTCTGATATTGAAACCTCTACCAAATTTCATAATACAAATGTCTTAAGTGTTGATTCTAAAAATTCAATTCCAAATTTAAATTACATAAGTGCTAACATCTTTGATCCAAATGAATTTGGTGATTGGAATAGATTAAATTTTGCAATTGGATACAATAAGCTAGATGATTACAATGAAACCACATACATACTTGCAAACCAAAATGAACACTCTTTAGCAAGTAATTTTCTTAATAATGCTCAAGGTTATTACCCTGAAAACTTAAACTTATTTAATGAACTACTAGCTTTTAATACTTATTTGATTGATACTATTTCGGGAAATAATTCAACTTACTTTTCGTATGTTGACCCACTAAGTGAAAAAAATCAATCATATTATTCCATTAAATCTGGTCAAAAAAACGAGTTCTATCTTTCTTTTGGATCAGCATACAAGGATAAGCTTTTCATGGGAATGACAATTGGCTTTCCATGGATTCAATTTAATCAATTCAGTAACATCTCTGAATATTTCATAAATGATTCAGTAGATTCAACTAATTCTAATAATATTGAATCTTTCTCCTATAATTCTAATCTTTGGGTATCAGGTTCAGGAATTAATTTAAAATTAGGACTAATCTATCAAATTGATGAGAACCTCCGATATGGATTTGCTATTCATACTCCTACTGCATATCAGATTCAAGAAGAATTCTCTTCTAGATTAATTACCTCCTTTCAAAATAATATTTTTGAATCTGAATCAGGTTTAGGATTTTTTGATTATGACCTGTCAACTCCATTCAAAATTTTGAATAGTGTATCTTATATATTTGATAAAAAAGCAATTTTATCGATAGATTATGAGTATTTAGATTATTCAAGTTTAAATTTAAACTCTGATTTTTATAACCTGTCGGAATCAAATCAGGACATTGCTTACTATTACTCAGTTGCGTCAAATATCAGAATTGGTGGAGAATTTAGAATTCACCCACAATTTAGTCTTAGGGGAGGTTATGCGTATTATGGCAGTCCATTTCTTGGAATGAACGAAAGAAACATAGAAGTTTTTTCTTTTGGTGGTGGTCTAAGAATCAATCAATATTTTTTAGATTTTGCAGTTGTAAACTCATTTAATGAAGATGTTTTAAGTTTGTATAATTCAGCACCAAATTCAAGTATAACTACTTCAAAAAATCAAATAACTTGGACAGCTGGTTTTAAATTTTAAATTATCTTTATTTACCAGCAATTGCTTCATCTATTAAAATTCTTCCACAATGTTCACAAACAATTATCTTCTTATGACTAGCGATATCCATCTGTCTTTGAGGTGGAACAGTATTAAAACATCCTCCACATGCATTTCTGTTAACTTTAACAACAGCTAGACCATTTTTAAAATTCTTTCTCAATCTTGAATATGCTGTTAAAAGTCTATCATCAATTACTTTTTCAGCTTTAGATGACTCCTTTAAAAGTTTTTCTTCGTCTTTTTTTGTTTCAGATATAATCTTATCAAGTTCTCCATTTTTAATCTTTAAATCTTCCTTTCTTTCCTTTAACTTTTCAGTAACCTCTGAGATTAATGCATTTATTTCCTCTACTTTTAATTTAAACTCTTTAATTTTTTTTTCAGACAATTGTATTTCTAAATCTTGGAACTCAATTTCTTTGTTAAGTGAGTCAAATTCTCTGTTATTTCTTATTTTTTTTAACTGATCATTATACTTTGATATTAATTCCTTGGAATTGATTATCATACTTTCAGATTCTTTTGTTGATGATTGTAATGAATCGATTTGATTATTATAATTTGATAATCTTGTTTCGAGCCCAGCAATTTCATCCTCAAGATCTTGAACCTCCAGAGGAAGTTCACCTCTTAAGATTTTGATTTTATCTATATTTGAATGTATTGATTGCAATTTAAATAACGCAACTAATTTATCTTCAACAGAAACTTGTTTAACCTTTACCATTTATTAAAAATATTTTACAGGATTAGTATTAATTTTTGATAAGACGATGTCAAATTTAGAAATTTTTTTGATAAGATAAC
>CACDER010000070.1 GCA_902551855.1 uncultured Cryomorphaceae bacterium
TTTTTTTCTCTTACTAATTTACTTAGTCAAAACTTTTTTACAGAGGTTAATATTCAGGATATTACTAATATTGAAAGAGAAAATTACCCTGATGAGTATAAAATTTTCAAATTTGATTATAATCTTATACTATCTTTTTTTTCTAATGCCCCAAAGGAATTTTCTGATAACAAAAAAAAATTGATTTTTACACTTCCAACTCCTGATGGTAAGTATTTAGATTTTCATTTTGTTGAGTCTAGTTTATTCTCTAATGAACTTTCATCAAAATTCCCACTGATAAAATCTTACTTAGGATATTGCAAAAATGATCCGTTATATAATGCAAGATTAACTATTGATAAAAGAGGTATCCATGCAATGATTATTAATCAGTCAAACTCTATATATATTGATCCTATATCACAATTTAACAAGGAATATTGTATTGTTTACTATAAAAAAGATTTTTACAAAACAAATCAAAAAAAGAGGTTAAGTGATTGTGTGATTGATTCCAATAATTACAAAGCTAAAAAGAATCAGTCTATTTTTTCTGGTGATATTCTACGAGTATACAGAATTGCAATTGCTACCACTGGTGAATATTCTCAATTTCATGGAGGAAATATTAGTGATGTTTTATCAGCCATAAATGTTACATTAAATAGAGTTAATCTTGTGTATGAAAGGGAAGCTTCAATCAGAATGATTTTAGCTGAAAATAATGATTTAATTATATATTTGGATTCTTCTACTGATCCTTACTCTAATGGTAATCCTGGAGCAATGATTGACGAATGTCAAGCTAATTTAGATCAGAATATTGGTAATGCAAATTATGATATAGGTCACGTATTTGGCACAAATAGTGGAGGACTAGCTGGTTTGGGAGTTGTTTGTTTAGATACTCAGAAAGGTAGAGGAGTTACTGGAAGTTCAAACCCAATTGGTGATCCTTTTGATATTGACTATGTAGCTCATGAAATTGGACATCAATTTGGAGCTTCACACACACAAAATAATTCTTGTAACAGATCTTCTAATTCTTCCTATGAACCTGGAAGTGGGTCAACCATTATGGGATATGCTGGAATTTGTCCTCCTAATCTGCAAAATAATTCAGATGATTATTTTCACACGATTTCATTCGATCAAATCAAAGCACATTCAAACGGAATTAGTTTTGACATAGATTGTTCTCAACAAATTGAAATTGAAAATAATATTCCAACATCAAATTGTGGTATTGGGAATTTTACAATACCAGTTAATACTCCATTTGAGTTAACTGGTTCAGGTTTTGATACCGATACTGAAAATATATTAACCTATTGCTGGGAGCAATTTGATCTTGGTCCTGAGACTCTTGAATCAGATGATAATTTGATTAATCCATCTTCTTCCCAACCAATTTTTAGGAGTTATTCACCTAAATTAAATCCAACACGAATTTTTCCAGATATAATTGATATTTTAAATCAAACGTCGACAATTGGTGAAATTCTCCCCAGTTATTCAAGAGAATTAAATTTCAGATTAACAGTTAGAGACAATCATGTAGGAGGTGGAGGTGTATCATATGATTCTAAAACAGTTTTGGTAAATGAATTAGCAGGACCATTTACCATTAATGATATCAATGATTCCTGGGAATATGGTTATTCATACCAGGTTACTTGGGACGTTTCAAATACTAATATTGACCCTATTAATTGTTCAAATGTAGATATAATTTTATCTGTTGACAATGGTCAATCTTTTACGGATACTCTTGCGTCAAATATTTTAAATGACGGAAATCATGAAATAATTTGTCCTCAAATTGTTTCTGATAATGCAAGAATTAAAATTAAAGCCAATAATAATATTTTTTTCAATATTTCAAATCCTTTTTCAATAATTGAATCCTCTAATGAAAACTTTAGCTTAAATGTTGGTCAAAATACTCAAAATATTTGCTCAAATGATCAAGTTATATTTGAGATTAGTGTTAATTCAATTAATAATATGATTGATCCAGTTTCATTAAGTCTAAGTGGATTGAGTTCAAATATTGCTTTACATTCATTTACTCCCTCAATTGTTATACCAGGAGATAATTCTCAATTAATTATATCTTCTATAAATTCTATACCAGGGGGAAATTATGAATTTCAGTTATCTGGGAATTCTGGAGATATAACTCATGTTATTCCAATTTATTTAAATGTTTTTGATTCTATTCCAGTTCCTCCAACTTTGAATTTTCCTAATAATCTTTTAACTGGTGTACCTTTGTCACCTAATTTTTCTTGGAGCTCATCTAATAATGATTCTTCCTACGAAATAAATATTTCAATTGATTCAACTTTTGAAAATATATCTTTTTCTGAATCAGACATTACAGTAAATAATTTTTCTTTACCAGTTTTATTACCCTACGATACTGAAATTTTCTGGTACGTTAACTCCTCTAATTCTTGTGGAATATCATCTAATAGTGAAGTTTTTTCTTTTATTAGCGCTGGTGAAAATATTACCGAAATCTATGGTTGTACTGACAGTCTTGCATTTAATTTTAATCCTGTTGCAACAAATGACGATGGATCATGTGGTGAAGTAGTAATAGGTTGTACTAACTCCTTAGCTGACAACTTTAATCCACAAGCAAATACTGATGACGGTTCTT
>CACDER010000071.1 GCA_902551855.1 uncultured Cryomorphaceae bacterium
GAAAATAATTTCTCTTTTAATAATTTGTAAAATTTTCAATATACTTTTTAATTAAAAATATTTTAACTTTAAATAGTTATGATCCCAAAAATTACCAAACAAGAAATAGATTTAGGAAACGGAAAAATAATACAACTTGAGACAGGGAAACTAGCAAAACAGGCTGACGGATCAGTTGTTGTCAAAATGGGTAAAACTATGTTACTTGCTTCAGTTGTTTCAAACAAAGATGCTAACGAAGACATGGATTTCCTCCCCCTTACTGTTGACTATCGAGAAAAATTTGCTGCTGATGGAAGATATCCTGGTGGATTTCTTAAAAGAGAAGCAAGACCTTCAGACCAAGAAATTTTAGTAATGAGACTTGTTGACAGAGTTCTAAGACCTCTTTTTCCTAAAGATTATCACTCCGAAACTCAAATTATGATTCAGTTAATGTCATACGAAAAAGACTGTATGCCTGATGCCCTTGCGGGCCTTGCTGCTTCAGCATGCCTTACCATATCAGATATTCCTTTTAATGGTCCTATTTCGGAAGCTAGAGTTGTTAGAGTTGATAGTGAATTTATTATTAATCCAACTCAAAATGAGCTTGAAAAAGCTGACATTGACTTAATCGTTGGAGCTTCTGTTGACTCTGTAACAATGGTTGAAGGCGAAATGCATGAAGTCAGTGAAAAAGAAATGCTTGATGCGATAAAATTTGCTCACAAAGAGATAATTAAACAATGTAAAGCCCAACTTGAATTTGCAAAAAAATTTAATAAGAACTTATCTAAAAGAGAATATGATCATGAAAAAAAGGATAATAATGAATTGTTAGACAATCTTTCAAAGCATTGTTACCAAAAATTTTATGACATTGCCAAAAAAGGTTTATCTAAAGACGAAAGAAAAAAGAATTTCTCGCAAATAAGAGAAGAATTTCTAAGTAAATATGATGATGATTTTATTAATGATAACAATTTTTTAATAAAAAAATATTTTAGTTCGGTTGAAAAAAAAGCTATTCGTTCTCTACTTTTAAGTGAAGGAGTAAGACTAGATGGAAGATCTGAAGAGCAAATTAGACCCATCTGGTGTGAAATTGATTATCTACCTAGCGTTCATGGTTCCGCAATATTTACCAGGGGTGAAACTCAATCTCTATCGACAGTTACTCTTGGTACTGCTCTTGATGTCAACAAAATTGATAACGTAACACACCAAGGTTCTGAAAAGTTTTACCTTCATTATAACTTTCCTCCTTTTTCAACAGGAGAAGCAAGACCTATTAGAGGTGTAAGTAGAAGAGAAATTGGACATGGAAATTTAGCACAAAGAGCCTTAAAAGTTGTTATTCCCGAAGATAACCCTTACACTGTAAGAATCGTTTCAGAAATATTAGAATCTAATGGATCATCTTCAATGGCAACTGTCTGTGCTGGCACCTTGGCACTTATGGATGCTGGAATAAAAATTACTAAACCTGTATCAGGAATAGCAATGGGGTTAATTAAAGATGATTCATCAGATAACTTTAAGGTCCTTTCTGACATATTAGGTGATGAAGATCATCTTGGAGACATGGATTTTAAAGTTACAGGAACTGAAAATGGGATTACTGCTTGTCAAATGGATATTAAAATTACTGGATTATCATATGAAATACTCGAAAAAGCTCTACTTCAAGCTAAAAAAGGTAGAGAAGCTATTTTAAAAGAAATGTTAAAAACTATCAGCTCACCAAGAGAAAGTCTAAAACCTAGCGCCCCAAAAATTGAAATTCTTAAAGTCGAAAAAGATTGTATTGGAGCGATAATTGGACCTGGTGGAAAAATTATTCAAGGTCTTCAAGAAGAAACAGAAACTACAATAACAATTGAAGAAATTGATGGGTATGGAAAAGTTGAAATATTAGGAACTAATCAAGAAGGGATGAATAAAGCAATTTCTAGGATAAAACAAATATCATTTACACCAGTTCTTGGAGATGAATATGAAGGAAAAGTGAAAAATATTCAAAGTTATGGTGCATTTGTTGAGATATCACCAGGGAAAGATGGTTTACTTCACATCTCAGAAATTTCATGGGAAAGAACCGAAAAAGTTGAAGATGTATTACAATTAAATGATTCAGTAAATGTTAAGATTATTGATATAGACCAGAGAAGCGGAAAGATGAAGTTTTCAAGAAAACAATTAATACCAAAACCTAACTAGTGCCTGGGATAAATTATTCTATTTATAGAGAAAAATTTATTATTTCAATAACAGGAATGAGTTGTTCTGGTAAAACAACACTATCAAATTTAATTTACTCCAAATATCCAAGTTTTACCTCCATAGTTCATCAAGATTCATATTACAATGATCTAAATGATTTAAATCTAAGTGATAGAAAAAAAATCAATTTTGATCATCCCTCTTCAATAGACTTTAAATTACTTTACTCTGATGTAAAAAAATTATTTTCGAATAAAAGTATAAAAATACCCAAGTATAATTTTTATGAACATAGAAGAGAGAAGACTTTTATTAAATTAAAATCTAAACCCATTATTATTTTAGAGGGAACACTAATAAATTCTTTCTATTTTATTAACAGGCTAGTCAATTATAAAATTTTTTTCGATGTTGATCAAAAAATATGTCTAAATA
>CACDER010000072.1 GCA_902551855.1 uncultured Cryomorphaceae bacterium
TGGTGGAATGAAAAACATGACTGGGATGGTACAACTCACTGGTCAGATTATTTAATTATGTCTCCTAAATTTTTTGGTCCTAATGCTTTTCCAATACCATTTCCAGAAAAAATAATTGAAGAAACTAACTTAGATTTAAGTTTCAATTATCACAGTAATAAAAATGAATTTTCGAAAGATATTTTAAGTAAAATATCCATTCCTTTTGGTTCAAAAGTTAATATTAAATTACAAATTAATCCTGTTGAGTATTTTAGTATGGACTCAGTTATTAGAGATAAAAGGTTTATTAGAGACAAAAAATCTAGAGGTTATTCTGTTGGAGATCTTCTTTTTGAAACTAAAATGAGATTATATGAAAGGAAAAATTGTGAACTAAACATGAATGTTGGCTTAAAAACGGCATCAGGGTCACAATTAATGAATGCAAGATATACAGATTCTCCCTCTTACTATTTTAATATAGTTTGGTTTAATGAGTTTTCATTATATCAAAAATTTGATATTGAAACTGGATTTTTATTAGGGTTATATGTATGGCAAACCAATCTTAATGATTATAGACAGAATGATGCATTATTATCATCTTTTTTAATTAACTTTTCTTTTAAAAATTTTAATATTCAGAATAGTATACGAGGATTTAAAGGTTATATTGGTAATGGAGATTTTCCAATTTTATACCGTATTAAATTTTCAACTAATGTCAAAAATAAAGAGTTTTTCGTATTTAAACAGTATACTTTGAAGGATAATCCATTTAATACTCTTTCCTTTGGAATTTCAAGTAATTTTTAATAATAAAACTTAATTTTTAAGTATATTTACATGCAATTATTATAATATTGCATATGAACAAAAATTCAAGTTCAAAGTTCCTAGAGGGTTTAGCTTATGACGATGTATTATTAAGACCAAGTTATTCTGAAGTTTTACCTTCACAGGTAGATGTTTACTCTAAATTTTCTAAAAATATTAATCTTAAGGTTCCCATAATATCTGCTGCAATGGATACAGTATCTGAATCTGCATTAGCTATTGCAATTGCCAGAGAAGGTGGCATAGCAGTAATTCATAAAAATTTATCAATTAAGGAACAAGCTAAAGAGGTTACTTTAGTTAAAAGAGCTGAATCAGGTATGATTTTAGATCCAATTACATTATTAAATAATTCCAAAGTTGTTGATGCAAAAAAAATAATGAGTGAATTTAAGATTGGAGGTATACCTATATTAAATTCTAAATCAAAACTGGTTGGAATAGTTACTAATAGAGACTTAAGATTTGTTAAAGATAATAATTTATCTATTAGTGAAATTATGACATCAAATTTAGTAACTACCTCTGATAACACCACTTTATCTCAAGCCGAAGATATCTTAAAAAAGCATAAAATTGAAAAGTTACCTGTTGTTGATTTACAAAATAATTTAATTGGATTATTTACATATAGAGATATAACTAAAGTTAAAATAAATCCTAATTCAAATAAAGATTCATTAGGAAGACTTAGGGTAGCTGCTGCAATTGGTGTAACAGATAATGTTAATGAAAGAGTTTCTGCTTTAGTTGAAGCTGGAGTTGATGCAGTTGTGTTAGATACTGCTCATGCTCATTCATCGAGAGTAATCAATGTATTAAATCTAATTAAAAATAAATATTTAAATTTAGATGTTGTTGTAGGAAATATTGCTACTGTTGAAGCTGCTAAATTTTTAATTGATGCAGGTGCAGATTCAATTAAAGTTGGAATTGGTCCTGGATCTATTTGTACTACTAGAGTTGTCGCTGGTGTTGGTGTACCTCAATTTTCGGCGATTTTAGATATTGCAAATAAGTTTAAGAATTCAAATGTACCAATAATTGCTGATGGTGGAATCAGATACTCAGGTGATATAGTCAAGGCTATTGCTGCAGGTGCAGATTCAGTTATGCTTGGATCACTTCTAGCAGGAACTGAAGAATCTCCTGGTGAGACTATAATTTATGAGGGAAGAAAGTATAAAACTTACAGAGGAATGGGTTCAATTGATGCAATGAGATCAGGTTCAAAAGATAGATATTTTCAAGAAAATGAAAAAAAAACATCAAAGCTTGTACCTGAAGGAATTGTTGGAAGAGTTGATTATAAAGGTAAATTATCTGAAGTTATATTTCAATATGTTGGTGGATTAAAAGCTGGAATGGGATATGTTGGTGCAAAAAATATAGAAAATTTAAAAAATAATTCAACTTTTGTTAAAATCACAAGTTCTGGAATAATCGAGTCTCACCCTCATAATGTTACTATAACAAGAGAGGCTCCAAATTACAGCAGAAAATAGATCATTATTATGAAAAAATCAATTATTATAGTTTTATCATTATCCTTTAATAATCTTTTTAGCCAATCTGATTATCAAAGTATTTTGTCAATTGATAATAAAAAAATTAATTACACTGACTTTTTATCAATTTACAACAAAAATAGAAGTGACACAGATTCTAATTATAAAAATTCAATAGATGAATATTTAGATCTATTTATAAATTTCAAACTAAAAGTTCATGAAGCTGAATTACTTGATTTAGATAAGTCAGAAAAGTTTATTAGAGAATTAGAAAGCTACAGAGAT
>CACDER010000073.1 GCA_902551855.1 uncultured Cryomorphaceae bacterium
TCCATGCATGACTGTTACTATATTCGGTAGATGACCAATGCCAAGTTGATGATAAATCCTCTAAAATCAAATACATCTGGTCAAGTTCACCTTTTGAGGGAAGATACCAGTCTGAATATCCCCCACCATTATAATTAATTGCAGCTTGAGCTGCTGTAATTCCACCAAAATCTGTTGAGCTACAACCTGATATCATATCCAAAGTATTTTGATATCCACTACCTATAGAGTCCTCGTCTGCACCCTCCAACTCTTCTCCAAAACACCCCCATTCATAACTACCAAAATCTTCTAAAGCTGCAATTAATCCATGATATCCTGACTCATCAACATAAAAAACTATTCCACCATTGACAATACTACCAATACTACACGTCCATTGATATGGCCAATTTTCATTTAATGAAAATGAAGTTTGTATAGAACATTTATTCTCATCAGATAAAGTTGGTGAAGCATAAAACATATAACTCATATCTGTCACACTTGAGACATTCCATGATGATATGTCTCCATTAAATGAATAAGCATTACTAAACATCATATACATATTTGTCACACTTGAAACATCCCAGTTTGATAAATCTTGATTAAAAGAATGTGCATGATTAAACATATATTCCATATCTGTCACACTCGAAACATCCCATCCTGAAATATCTCCATTAAATGCATCTGCACCATAAAACATAAATCTCATACTTGTCACCCCTGAAACATCCCATCCTGAGATATCTTGGTTAAATGAAGATGCATCGCGAAACATAGATCGCATATCAGTCACACTTGAGACATCCCATAAGGATATATCTCCATTAAATTGAGTTGCTTCGCGAAACATAGAACTCATATCTGTCACACTTGAGACATCCCATAAGGATATATCTCCATTAAATGAGGATGACCAAGAAAACATACGATACATATTTGTGACACTTGATACATCCCAAGATGTTAAATCATGATTAAATGAAGATGCACTTTGAAACATATAACTCATATCTGTCACACTTGAGACATTCCAGGATGATAAATCTTGATTAAATGAATCGGCATTATTAAACATACTAGTCATATCTGTCACATTTGATACATCCCACCCTGAGATATCTCCATTAAATGAAGTTGTATATCCAAACATAAAAGACATATCTGTCACACTTGAAACATCCCATCCTGAAATATCTCCATTGAATGCATCAGCACTCTGAAACATACGATACATATTTGTGACACTTGATACATCCCAAGATGTTAAATCATGGTTAAATGAAGATGTACTTTGAAACATACTACTCATATCTGTCACATTTGATACATCCCAAGATGATAAATCATGGTTAAATGAATTTGCCTCATAAAACATTTCACTCATAGTTGTAAAACCTGAAACATCCCAAGAAGAAATATCTTGATTAAATGCATCTGTACCAGCAAATATTCTTGTCATATCAGTTACACTCGAAACATCCCATCCTGAAATATCTCCATTAAATGAGGATGACCAAGAAAACATATTACTCATATTTGTCACACTAGAAACATCCCAATTAGATATATCTCCATTGAATGCATCTGCATCATGAAACATATAATACATATTTGTCACACTTGAAACATCCCAAGATGAAATATCTCCATTAAATGCATATGCACGAAAAAACATACTTCTCATATTTGTCACATTTGAAACATCCCAATTTGATAAATCTTGATTAAATGAAGATGCACCAGAAAACATATTTCTCATATTTGTCACACTTGATACATCCCAACTTGATATATCTGAATTAAATGAATCGGCATTATTAAACATACTAGTCATAGTTGTAACACTTGAAACATCCCAATTACTTATGTGACAATAATTAATCTCTGCAGATACTGAATCAGCAATCCATTCATCTACAGCTTGATAAATATT
This sequence comes from uncultured Cryomorphaceae bacterium, assembly GCA_902551855.1. Lineage (GTDB taxonomy): Bacteria > Bacteroidota > Bacteroidia > Flavobacteriales > UBA7430. The sequence goes on from CACDER010000073.1 coordinate 1,925, forward strand.
ATTATCATTTAATTCAAATAATGGATAAGTACACTGCTCAGAATAAATTGCATTAGAATTAAAATTACATGCCAAAGAATCCATACATCCAATCAAAGAAGATAAATCAATAAATTCTTGTTGTAAAGAATCTAATTGATCCTCATAATACCCAACAGTATCAGATAATAAAATAGTAGCTAGTGAATCAGAAAGAACTAATTGTGATTCATAATAGCCAACAGTATCAGACAATAAAATATTTGCTAGAGAATCAGAAAGAACTAATTCTGATTCATAATATGCAACAGTATCAGATAATAAAATATTTGATAGAGAATCAGTAAGAGCTAATTCTGATTCATAATATGCAACCGTATCAGACAATAAAATATTTGATAGAGAATCAGTAAGAGCTAATTCTGATTCATAATATGCCACCGTATCAGATAATAAAATATTTGCTAGAGAAATCAAGGAATCACATTCATATTGTAAAAAATAAATTTGATCATATAATTCAATAATTAGATAAGTTGCTTCTTCAATTTGAGCAATTAAATAATCAATTTGAGCATGTAAATCATTAATTTGAGCATGTAAATCATTAATTTGAGCATGTAAATCATTAATTTGAGCATTTAAGGTATCAATAAT
>CACDER010000074.1 GCA_902551855.1 uncultured Cryomorphaceae bacterium
AAATACTATTAGCAATTGGCTCAAGGGTTTCAATTACGTTTTGCGGATTTGAATTTGAATATCCAATCAAATTCCAACCATAAATTAATGGAATTATTATTGGTTCTTGAACATTTACAACACTGGTTAAACCCTGAAAATAGTTACTTGGATTAACAGAAACTGTTGAAATTGGGAAGAAACTATTAGTGGTATAATTTACTGGTGGTGAAACGTCAAGGTCATAAACTTCATTTCCATTTACAAGTTGGAAATTAATTTCTTCTCCAGCCTCAGCACCATCAGTTTCAATACTTAAATTATCATCTCCCCAAATTGTCACTGCTGATTGAAAAAATGATGATGATAAGTATTGATTACCAACAACGAGTCCACTGTTTGATCCTATGGCAACAATGTATGATTCATCAATTAAATTTGGAAGATTAGTAAATGTTGAAGCTTGAAAAATAACTGTCATATTTGCTCCAGTATTCAATTGAGATGCAGGTACATAAGGTGTAATTCCAACCATATCAGATACAATATTATCTAGTGAATCTAGAGTGTCATTTAAACTAATTATTGAATTATAATAAATTGTAATTAAACTATCTTGATTATTCAGAGAATCAATTACTTGGGTAAAATCGCATTCACCAGAATCAAAATTTGCAAGTGGATTATAGTTATCAGCTATCGATGAAGTACAACCTGTAATTTTTATTGTGAAGCAGGAGTTATTATCAGTATTTGCATAAATATCATACTCTAAAAACAAAGAATTCATACATCCTTCAACAATTAAAGTTTCACAGGAGCCATCAGAATAAATTGCTGTTGAATCAAATTCTAAATACTGTTGGTCAGTACAACCTATTTGTTCATAAATACATGAATCATTGTTAATATTTGCTGAGATATTAAAATTAATTGCTGAGTAATCCATACATCCTTCTATGGAAGATATACAAGATCCATCATCATAATTAGCAAATTTATTGAAGTTGAGTGCCAAAGAGTCAGTACATCCTGTAAGTTGTTCAATACAACTAAAGTCATAACTATTAGCTAAAGGATTATAATTTAAAGATGAAGGATCAATACATCCATATATAATATCCTCACATGAACCATTATCAATTGTAGCTAAAGAGCTATAGTTAAATGAATTAGGATTCATACACCCTTCTACTTTAAAGGTTAAACAAAAAGCCATGCTATGAATATCAGCATTAGGGTTATATTCAAGATAATCTGGATTTTTACAATCAAAGTTCAAACTTTCATAAGAAATACAACTACCATCATCGGCAGATGCAAGAGAATTAAAATTATATGCTAAAATATTTGTGCAACCTAAAATAACCCCTAAACAAGATCCATCATTTGTGTTTGCAAGAGGATTAAAATTTGGTGCTAAAGAGTCAGTACATCCAAATAAAATGTCTTGACAAGAATAATCATTTGTGTTTGCAAGAGGATTGTAATTTCCGGCAAGAGGATTTGTACATCCCTCAACTGAGTTTATACAAGAGTTATCATCCGTATTGGCTGATATATTAAAATTATATGCATTGATATTCATACACCCCTCTACTTTTATTGATAAACAAAAAGCCATACTGTGAATATCAGCATTAGGGTTATATTCAAGATAATCGGGATTTTTACAATCAAAGTTCAAACTTTCATAAGAAATACAACTACCATCATCAATTGTTGCACTAAGATCAAAGTTGTAAGCGAGTGGATTAGTACATCCATTAATGTTTGATAAACAAGATCCATCATCACTATTTGCTAGATCATTATAATTTGGTGCATTAATATCAGTACATCCATATAAATAATTCTCACATGAGAAATCATCAGTGTTTGCAACGGGGTTAAAGTTTATTGCTGAGGGGTAAGTACATCCATAGATAAAGTTCTCACAAGAACCATCATCCGTATTTGCAAGAGAATTATAGTTTATTGAATTTAAATCAATACATCCTTCAATTACGAAGTTTATACATAAAGATGGATCAGTATCCGTATTTGCTAATGAATCATATTCTTTATAGTTATTATTTGTACATCCATATACAATATCTTCACAGGATCCATCGTCAGTATTAGCAATAGAGTTATAGTTATATGCATTTATATCAGTGCAACCAAGTATTTCCATTTCACAAGAACCATCATCAGTATTAGCAAGAGAATCATAGTTAATTGCAAGATTATTTGTACAACCTTCATAGATACAAAGTGAATTGTCCTGAACTAATAGATCGGCATCCCACAAAAATTGAATAGATGGAGAATAATTTGGGTCAATAGAAAGTTCATAATTAGATGCGTTAGTATCTAAGCATACACCTTCTCCATTAGAACTTCTATTAATTAGCATTAATACTGGTGACCTATTATTAACAGTATAGAGACACGGATTTGTTGTATCTGATTCACTAACTTGATTAATGTTTGCTAGAGAATTGTAATTTGTAACAAAAGAGTAATTCCAAGT
>CACDER010000075.1 GCA_902551855.1 uncultured Cryomorphaceae bacterium
ATACTTAATTCTGGAATAAATCCACGATTGTCAATTTTTAAAATTGATGAAATTATATCTGCTATTTCTTTTGATCTTAGTTTATTATTTATTTCCTTTCTTTCTTTTCTATCTCTTTGTCCAAAAGCAGTTGTAACCTCACTTGGATTTATTAGCATTACTCTTACATTAAATTTTCTCAACTCATTTTGCCAACATTTTGTCATTCCCCTTAATGCAAATTTTGATCCACCGTAAATTGTTCCTCCCTCATAACCATTTAATGCAGCAGTAGATGCAATGTTTATAATATTTCCATTTTTTTGTTTTTTAAATTCTTTAACAATTATGCTGGTTATTATGGCAAGTCCAAATACATTTGTATTGTATACATCTATAAAATCTTTAATTTCTATCTCATCTATTTTCTTTGATTTTCCTATTCCTGCATTATTAATTAGAGCATCTATTTTATTATCAAATTTGTTTAATATCTCTTTTGTTTTTTCTTTAATAGATTTTAATTTACTAATATCAAATTCTAATGATTTTATACCATATTGTGAACTTATTTTTTCTAATTTTATCTTATCTCTTCCAGTTATCAAGATATTTGCTCCTTGATTATGCAATTTTATTGCTGTTGCTTTCCCTATTCCAGAACTTCCTCCAGTAATTAAAATATTTTTACCCTTTATTTTCATTTTATTTTTTTTATAGTTATTAAATTCGTTTTAAAGATATCAATCTTCTGATTTTACTACAATAATTTTTGTCATATTAAGACTATGGTAATTTAAAAGACATATATTTTTTGATTTGGAATTACCCTTATGCTATTTTATTTTCATTAAGGTAATTCTTTATTAATAACCCTTGACAATTCAGTTGATTTATTATTGTCTTTTTTGTTTTATTTGACCTATATTTAGTACTTCATCTAATTATTTATTACATTACGATCAAGATAAACTATTGAATTACATATGTTTGGGCTTAGTTTTATAAATGTAGTAAGGGTTATTTATCCTTATGTACCTCACTTAAATGCTGTAGTTTTGTTTTGCATTTAATTTCATTTAAATTGTAATATCATATAAGATAAAAATTTAGAATAATTCTATTTTATAAATTTTTAACTTGAAATTTTCTTCGATTTTATTTCCAATTAAGAATCCTAATTCCGAAATTTTATTTTTGTTAAATTTAATTTTATCAAGTTTGAAACCTCTGTATGATGCATAAAATTTATTTAAATCAATTTCAATTACTTGTTTTTTGCCTGAAGTTTGAAAATATTGAACAAAACTATAATAATCGTCCGCACTTTCTTTCACTCTAAATTGATAAGATTTTCCATCCCCCTCAATGTGTAATAATATTTTTTTTAATGAATTTAAATCAGCTATCTTTTGAAATCTAATAGAAGCGAAACCTCCATTATTATCTAGAGAAATTGATCCTTGAAAAGTAGCATAATTATCATTAAGTTTAAAGTTGCTTTTTGATCTTCCACCCATTACATTATCATTAATAATCATCCAGTCTATTTTATTTTTTTTTGAAGAAAAATCAATAAGATTTTCTTGAGATTTTATATTCATCGTAATTAAGCAAAATATTGTTATTTTAATATATTTAAGAGTCATTATTGAAAATTAGGATATTTAAGTAAAAATAGCTCAAATTCTTCACCTCCCATTGTCATGTTTTTTAACAAATTTATAATTTCTCTTGTAATTTCAATTGGATTATTACTATTGATTGAATAATTATTTCCATTGAATGTTTTGAAGTTATTTTCTGGACAATTAAAGCATATATTACAATAAAAATAATCAGTTAATATTTTTGAACAACTAAGATCGGTTCCAGGATAAATTTCATTCATTGCAATTTTGTCTAATATGCAACAAAACTCCCTTTGAGAATTTAAGTTATTTCCGTTATCTCTGTGGTAATTAGAAAGGGTAAAGCTATTAAATTGCATACAACTCGGTATAGTTTTATTTGAGCATGAACAAACTAAAAGCATTATTAGGCTTGATATAATTAAATTATTCAAAATCCGAAAATCAAGCATAAACTAATTAAAATGGAAAATATTGCATGTAATGCAATAGTGTTCCAATTTGATTTTACTAGTTCTCTGTTGTCATAATTTTTAAAAATATGTTTAAAAATTAATAGACCAAAAAATAAAGAAGTAATTGACAAAATAGTAATTAGGTTGTTATTCATCACAAATGAACTCAAAATACTTGAGCTAAACGCTAGAATTAAAAACAATAAATATATCCATCTGGAATTTTTTTTACCAAACTTCACAACTAGATGATTTTTGTTAGTTTTGATGTCGCTTACCATGTCAGGGAACTCATTAATTAGTAAGATATTTGTTGTCAAAAAACC
>CACDER010000076.1 GCA_902551855.1 uncultured Cryomorphaceae bacterium
CTCATATTTTTGACATTTCTGATCCTGAAAATTCTTCTGAAATTTTCTTTTTTCCGGGTTCGCATAACGGCCCTCATGTAATTCATAGAGATTACCATGATTATAACGGATTTTTATATACAGTTTGTGATGAAGGTAATGGTAGTTTACAAGTAATTGACATAAGAAATTTGCCATATTCAGCAAATATAATTTATGATTCTGACGAATTTATAAAAAGAGCTCACAATATTTTTATTGATGAGGTTTCAAATAAACTTTATGCATGTAGTGTACGAAATGGTAAAAATGAAAATAGTTCTATTGTAATACTAGATATAAATAACCCGTTCTTACCATTAAAAATTATGGATTATGAAATACCTGAAACTTCATATTCAGCTCATGATATATGGGTAAATAACGACACTGGATTTGTAAATAATGGTTATGATGGATTTTTTGTAATAAATTTTTCATCAGCAAACCCATCAATAATTGGATCTTTGACAAGTTATCCAGACAAAGGATATAATCATTCTGGATGGCCTAATTCTGATATGTCGTTATATGTTATGGCAGACGAAAATTGGGGTTACGATTTAAAAATTCTTGATATTTCAAATTTAGAAAATATCAATGTGATTTCTACTTTTAATTCTGAAATTCATAAAAATTCAATAGCACATAATGTAATGGTAAAAAATAATTTAGCCTATATTTCATATTATCATGATGGACTTCAAGTATATGATATTTCAATTCCTGAAAATCCTACTAAAGTTGGGAGTTTTAATACATATTTATTAGATGATCATGAAGAAACATATAGAGGTGCTTGGGGAGTATATTCTTTTTTACCATCTAATAACATTCTTATCTCCGATATGCAATTTGGATTATATGTTATTGGAGAAAGTTATCTAAATATTGAACAAATTAAAAATATAGATATAAAAGTTTTTCCAAATCCTTCATACTCTGACATAAAAATAATTTTCCCAAATAACCAAAATATATACTATATTTCGTTAACTAATTTTTTGGGAAAATCTATTTTTAATAAAAAAATAAAAAATGAAAAATATATAACAGTTTCTGATTTATATAAGGGAATCTATAATATTAATATTTATAACCACTCTATTAGTATGAACAAAAAGCTAATTATCCAGTAATTTTAAAACTTTGAAAAATGTATGTTAACTATGAAAAATATGAGATAATTGTTGGTCTGGAAATTCATGTTCAACTTAATACCTTGAGCAAAGCCTATTGTTCTGATTCTACAAAATTTGGATCTTTACCCAATACAAATATTAGCCCTATATCTCTAGGACATCCTGGGACTCTCCCTGTTTCAAATAAAAAAGTTTTTGAAAATGCTATCAAACTTGGTTTAGCATTAAATTGTAATATTTCAATTGAAAATAGATATGATAGAAAAAACTATTTTTATCCTGACTTACCTAAAGGATATCAGATAACTCAAGATAAAACTCCGATTTGCACAAAAGGATTTCTAAATATTAAAGACGAAAAAGAAAATTTAAAAACTGTTTCATTGACTAGAATCCATATGGAGGAAGATGCTGGAAAAAGTATTCATGATTTAGATCCTTTTGATACTTTAATAGATTTAAATAGAGCTGGAGTACCTTTACTTGAAATAGTAACAGACCCTGTAATAAATTCAAGTGTAGAGGCATATAACTTTATATCTGAAATAAGAAAAATAGTCAGGTACTTAGACATATGTGATGGAAATATGGAAGAGGGTTCGATGAGGTGTGACGCAAACATTTCAGTAAGATTTAAAGGTGAAAAAAATCTAAGAAATAGGGTTGAGGTTAAAAATATGAATTCAATTAAAAATGTACAAAAAGCTATAGATTTAGAAGTCAAACGACAAATTAATAACTACTCAAATGAAAAACAAGTTAATCAAGAAACAAGAAGTTATGATGCTATAAATAATAAAACCTTTGTACTTCGATCTAAAGAGGATGCGCATGATTATAGATATTTTCCTGAACCTGATTTAAGCCCGGTTATTATTTCAACTGAATATATCAAAAAAATTAAAAAGGAAATTCCTCCATTACCCCAAGAACTTTACTTAAAATTTACTTCTAAGTTTAATTTATCTGATTATGATTCGAAGTATTTAACTGAGAATAAAGATATAGCTA
>CACDER010000077.1 GCA_902551855.1 uncultured Cryomorphaceae bacterium
ATCATCAAAATTAGCTAATGGATCATAGTTAAAGGCTATTTCATCCATACATCCAAAATAGAAACTAAAGAACGCTCCCATATCAGCAATGGTTCCATCAGGATCTAACGCAGAGCCTTCATGACCAGCATTGATACATGGGGAGTTTGCTTGAAGATTATAATCCGATGAATCTGGATTTACAAACAAGGGATCCATATTTAGATTAGAATAAATATCACAGGTATCTGCGTTATTGTTCATATCTATCATCTGACCAATTAATTGTGGCATAGCTGTTCCTGAGAATAACTCTCCTGAAATATTCCAAAGGTTGTTGTTTTGAATAAACTGATTTTGAAGATCATTCTCTACATAAATACCATTGGTAAATCCTTCGATAATATTGTTCTCTACAACAGGCATGGTTAAGTTCGAGATATGAATACCATAATCTGCAAAGTTTGGAGATATAATAGTATTGTTGGATACTTCCCCACCACTTTGACTGTTCATTTCTATCGCTCTTACCTCAGACTCTATCAAGTTGTGGCTGATCAATACCTCAGAGTTTGAAGTTCTAATTACTGAAGATCCTCTTTTTGAATAAATCTCATTATTAGTAAATACTTGGTTGGTGGCATTAGTGAAATATACTGTAGATGTATTTTCAGAGTTTACTATACTATTATCACTAATGGTATTATCATCTCCTGTAATATAAATTGTTCCATAATTGTTATAATCAACATAATAATAGATATCTATATCAATAGTATTACTAGTAAAATCTGTATATCCCTCTAATCTTATGTATCCATAACTATTATCAGTCATATAAACTTGTGAAACTAAAATGGTATTATTATCAACTACCGAGCGATGATCTTCAGTTCCATTAGTCCTTACAAAACCTGATCCTTGAAGACCACGTGATGTTATTGAGTATGTATTATCAGCAATAATAGATGCATTGGCTTCAATGAATAAACCATAGCCGGGATGGTCATCTATAGAAATTGTGTAAGTGTTACCTCTAATCTCTGATTGATATGTCTCAATCAATCCAGCTACACCCGATCTATTTTGTCTATTTCCGTGTTCAAGAGAAAATACATTGTTCTCTATCAATGCAGATGAACTAGATTGATTATCAATCAACCAATATAAATTAGTACCAAACATAGAAGCCTCTGGCTTGATCATTTCATTATTGCTAATATGAGCACTATCACAATACTCAAGTTGAAAACCACGTGCATGATCTAATACCTGATTGTTGTGTATATCTAGATTACCTGAATACTCTAAATCTAATACAGTCTCTCCTGAAAAAGTATTTGATTGAAAATCACAATTATCACAATCTGTCATCTTTATAGTCGTATTGTACTGACCTGTAATGGTATTATTATTTACCACAGAACTATCCGAACCAAGAGAATATATCCCATACTCTCCACCTACAGAAATCGTATTATTGGTAATAGTTAAGTCTGAACTATTTGTTAAGTATATCCCATTAGCACTCAGTGATAAGTTACCCATCATCACAACATTGTCTATTGTAGTATATGAAATATTATCTCCAGTAAACCCATCTGTTGCAAACTCATAATCCAAATAGCTTATCGTATTACCCTGAGCATACAAAGACACATGACCCCAGTCTCCTGGCAGTGGACTTGCCTCTCTTGAAGTAAACAATACTCTATTTGTTGAGTCTCCTAAAATATCTAAAACCCCATAACAACTCATACTTGTCCCTTCCATAAAGCGTACTCGTACCCCTGGCTCTATGGTAAGGCTTGCACCCCATGGAACCTCAATATCACAAGAAACATCATACACAGAACCCGTAGCCCATACCCCTGCTACTGAACCACATACGTCTTGTACATAACCACTTAATAAATTAACATCTGTAAGAACCGTATCTGAAGAAAATGCAAAATTACCTAGCTCTTGTGGAATATGACCATAGTGGGACCAGTTGAGTAAATAAAATCCTGGAGGTACATCCATACTATAATATCCCGATGAATCTGGATAACCCACAGCTAATGTATCTAAGTTCTGGGGATTAACCACAGAAAACTGTAATGAACTATGGTCACTCTCACCACCTAAATAGGCTTGTCCACTTATATTATAGGTGA
>CACDER010000078.1 GCA_902551855.1 uncultured Cryomorphaceae bacterium
CCAAATATGTGATTGATACCAATTTTTTTTAAAAATTTATAATCTTTATCAGGAATAACTCCACCTAAAATTATCAAAATATCGTCCCTTCCCATTTCTCTTAATTTACTAATTAATTTGGGTATTAATGTAATATGACTTCCAGCTAATGACGATATTCCAAGTACATGAATATCGTTTTCAATAGCTTGTTTTGCAACTTCACTTGGAGTCTGAAAGAGTGGAGCTATATCTACGTCAAATCCAACATCTGAAAAAGATGTAGCTACTATTTTAGCACCTCTATCATGTCCATCTTGCCCCATTTTTGCTATCATAATTCTTGGTCTCCTCCCATTTAATTCGAAAAATTTATTAGTTAATTTTTGAGCAGATTTGAAGTTTAAATTTTTTGATAATTCCATTGAGTAAATTCCTGATAATGTTTGTATTTTTGCTTTATATCTTCCATATATTTTTTCACAAGCAAGAGATATTTCTCCAAGTGTTGCCCTATTTTTTGCAGCATTTATTGCAAGATCCAATAAATTTTTTTTTCCATTTTTACATGCATTTTCAATTTGAATTAAATTTTTTCTAACCAAATTATTATTTCTTTTACTTTTTATTTCTTTTATTTTTTTAATTTGATTTTTTCTAATAAGGTTATCATCTATATTAAGTGTGTTTATATCTTTTTCTTCATTTACTTTGTTGAAATTTATACCAATAATTTTATCATTTAAATTATCAATTCTTCCTTGTTTTTTTATTGCTGCTGATTCAATCCTCATTTTTGGAATCCCAGCTTCTATTGCCTTTATCATTCCTCCCATATTTTCTATTTCATTGATATGTAACATTGCTTTTTTATATAGCTGTTCTGTCAAATACTCTACATAATTTGATCCTCCCCAGGGGTCAATTATTTTTGAAATATATGTTTCTTTTTGGAGATATATTTGAGTGTTTCTTGCAATTTTAGCGGAATGTTCACTTGGTAATGCTATCGCTTCATCTAATGAATTAGTATGTAAAGATTGAGTTCCGCCAAAAACTGAAGCCATTGCCTCACAGCATGTTCTTGAAATATTATTCAAAGGTTCTTGCTTTGTTAAGCTCCATCCAGATGTTTGACAATGTGCTCTCAACATTAATGATTTATTGTCTTTTGGTTTAAATTTACTAACTAATTTTGACCATAATAATCTACCAGCTCTTAATTTTGCAATTTCCATGAAATGATTCATTCCAATACCCCAAAAAAAAGATAATCTTGGTGCAAACCTATCTATATCAAGACCAGATTTTATCCCAGTTTTAATATATTCTATTCCATTACATAAAGTATAGGCTAGTTCTAGATCTGCTGGTGCACCTGCTTCTTGCATGTGATAACCAGAAATACTAATTGAATTAAACTTTGGCATATGTTTAGATGTGTATTTTATAATATCAGATATTATTTTCATTGAATCATTTGGTGGATAAATATATGTATTTCTAACCATGAATTCTTTTAAGATATCATTTTGGATTGTACCTCTTAATTTACTAATATCTACACCTTGTTCTATTGCTGAGACAATATAGAAGGCAAGAATTGGTAAAACAGCACCATTCATAGTCATCGAAACAGAAATTTTATCTAGAGGAATATCATTAAATAAAATCTTCATATCGTCAACTGTATCAATAGCTACTCCAGCTTTACCTATATCCCCAATAACCCTTTCATGATTAGAATCGTAGCCTCTATGAGTAGGTAAGTCAAAGGCAACTGATAAACCTTTTTGACCTAATCTTAAATTTTTTTTATAAAATATATTTGATTGTTTAGCATCAGAAAAACCAGCATACTGTCTTATAGTCCATAATTTATTGGTATACATAGAAGAATAGGGACCCCTCAAAAATGGAGGTGATCCAGATATAAATCCATTAATATCTTTATGGAAATTATTTTGTTCAAAGAAATTAGTTAACTTAATTTCTTCTGCAGATTCCCATTTTTTCTTTTTAATTTTTTTTACATCTCTGTTTAAATCAAGTTTAAACTTTGAAAAATCAATCCTTTTCATTTTTTTGACGAATTAGTTATTCTTAATTT
>CACDER010000079.1 GCA_902551855.1 uncultured Cryomorphaceae bacterium
TAATGGTCAATGGTTTGATGTTGATGGTAATCAAATGAGTGAGGGCTCTTTGATTGGGGTCTTTTATGATAATGGATCTGACGAATTAGCATGTGCAGGTTACACTGAAATTGGAACAGGAACTGTTCAGATAGCAGCAATGGGTGATGATTCTCAAACTAGTTTGGTTGATGGATTAGTTGCAGGCCAAGAGTTGGTTTATCATGTATGGGATGCTTCTTCTTGTGAAGTTTATTCAGGTACTGTTGAATATACTAATGGACCTGAAGTCTACACTGGAAATGGAATTACATTTATTAATAATATTTATGCATCCCCGTTTGGGCCAACGGAACAGCTAATGGTTCTACCTAGTGGCTGGTCAATGTTCTCATGCTATATGCTACCTGACAACTTAGCGCTTGATAATCTTTTATCTGAAGTCATTAATGATGTAATTATCGCTAAAAACTATCTAGGAGCGGCATATCTACCTGAATTTAACTTTAACGGTGTTGGTGATATCCAAGTTGGTCAAGGATATCAAGTAAAAATGGATAATTCTAATCAATTTACTGTAACAGGTGAGTATTTAGATCCATCTGAAAATCCAATTTTACTTCCAGAGGGTTGGTTTATGGTTGGATATTTAAGAGAAGAACCAGCTCCAGCAGATTTGGTATTTGCAGATATTGTATCTGATGTAATAATTGCTAAAGACTATTTAGGAGCAGCATACTTACCAGAATTTAATTTTAATGGTATTGGAGATATGGAACCCGGTATAGGTTACCAGGTAAAGACTGCACAAGCTGTCACTCTCCAATACTTATCTAATGATGATTCTTATAGAATGTCTGCTACTGAAGTTACTGAAAACAATGTGTCTCACTATTCTAAAGTAGCTGCTACAGATAACAATATGATAGTTGTTATTGAAGATGCTGCTTGGGATGTTCTTCCAACAGGAGGTTCAGAGATTGCAGCATTTGATAAAGAAGGTAATATGGTAGGTTCTGCGATTTACTCTAGCCCTGTAACAGTTCTTACAGTATGGGGTGATGATGCAACAACTGTATCAAAAGATGGTATGCTTGTTTCAGAATCAGTTTCATTCAAAGTATGGAACACAAATGAAGTTAGTGACTTTACAGTCTCTAAATGGATTGAAGGTTCTTCTTCTTACCAAGTAGATGGTATTAGCGTAGCTTCTACTATTGAAACTAATAATGTGATGACTGAACTTAATGCTTCAGAGCGAGTATTGGTAAAAGTAATCAATGTATTAGGACAAGATATTACTTCGAATTACAAAACTTCTAAAGGCGTTTTATTCCATATTTATGATGACGGTACTTCAGAAAAAATTATAAAGTAATTAATTTTTTTGTGTAACTAAATGATAGGCTACTCTTTAAAGAGTAGCCTATCATTATTTTTTTAAAATTAAAATTTAAACAAAAAACAAAATTATGCTACGCAAATTCTTTATTCTGTTTTTATTTTCAACTCCAATAATTGCTCAAGACCTATACTGGCCTGATGAATATCTTTTTGAAGATCTTTCTATTAATGAAGTTGTTGATATTGTAAAAATTTTCCAAACCCTGTGAGAAACAATAAAGTTACTATATCGTCTATCCAACTTATTAGTCAGTTTGATTTGTATAATTCTGTAGGGCAATATATTTTAGGGAGAAACGAAATCAATATGGGAAAAACAACTTTTGAAACAAATACTTTAAACAAGGGTATATACTATTTAAAAGTTATTCTTGAAGAGCAGACAGTGAGATTAAAGTTAATTGTTGATTAAAATTATTTCAAATAATAACTAAACTAATAAAGGCAGAACTTAATTAATTCTTTATTAGTTTAGTTGTTTGTATCAATGATCTTGTATCCAACACCTTTGATGGATTTAATGAAGTTTACTCCCAGCCTGTTTCTAAGTCTTGTAATGTGAACATCTAAAGTTCTTTCACCAACAACGCTATCTCCCCAGATTTGGTCATATATTTTTTCTCGGGTAAACACTTTATTTGGCTTTTTAGCTAACATCACAAGAAGCTC